>JADGGV010000478.1 GCA_019689775.1 Gemmatimonadota bacterium | reverse complement strand
GGGGGCCGCGGGGCGGGGCCGCGCCCCCGGGCGCGCGGCGGGGCGCCGCCCCGGCGGTAGACGAACAGCGTGGCGACGACGGCGCCGAAGAAGATCCAGTCGCCGAAGACGACGTAGTCGAGGAGCTGGCCGTACGTCCCGGACACGAGCAGCATCACGGCCCAGGCGGCCTGGAACACGATCGCGCCGCCGGGCGTGCGCCAGCGCGGGTGCAGCTCGGCGGCCCAGGAGAAGAAGAGGCCGTCGTCGGCCATCGCCTGGTAGACGCGCGGCGCCGCCAGGATCGACAGGTTCAGGAAGCCGAACGTCGAGACGACGATGCCCAGCGCGATCGCGGTCCCGCCGACCGGCCCGAGCGCCGCGCGCATCGTGTCGGACGCCGGCGCGAGGCTCCCGGCCAGCCCGCCCGCGCCGAGCGTCGTCAGGTACGCGACGTTCGCCAGCACGTACGCCGCCACCACGATCCCCGTCCCGATCAGCAGCGCGCGCGGCAGGTCGCGGCGCGGCTCGATCATCTCCTCCGCCACGAAGTTCGCGTTCTGCCAGCCGCCGTACGAGAACAGCACCGGGATCAGCGCGGCACCGACGGCGACGACGAGCGCGAGCCCGCCGGGCGCGGCCGGCGTCGCTCCCGCCGCCGGCATCGCTCCTCCGGCCGGCGTCGCCTCGAGTCCCGCGAACGCCAGCGCGACCACGATCAGCACCGCCAGCGCCGCGAGCTTCAGCACCGTGAGCACGTTCTGCGTGATGCTCCCCGGCCGCACGCCGAAGTAGTTGACGGCCGAGAGGAGCAGGATCGCCGCCGCCGCGAGCGGCTTGACCACGCCCGCCGGCAGGTGCGCCAGGTCCGTCGCGTAGCGCGCGAACGTCACCGCGACCGCCGCCACGCCGCCCGTGTTGATCACCAGCAGCAACGTCCAGCCGTACAGGAACGCCGGCAGCGGCCCGAACGCCTCGCGCAGGTACACGTAGCCGCCGCCCGCCGCCGGTCGGCGCGCGCCCAGCTCGGCGAAGCACAGCGCGCCCGCGAGGGCGACGGCGCCGCCGATCGCCCACACGCCCAGGATCCAGCCGGCCGCCCCCAGCCGCTGGGCCACGATCGCCGGATTGAGGAAGATCCCCGCACCGATGATCCCGCCCACGACGACCATGGTGCCGTCGAAGAGCCCGAGCCGCCGCGCGTAGCCGGTCCTCGCTTCGGCAACGGTAGACATGGCGCCGAAGATACGCGCCGCGTGCGCCGGGTCCAAGCCGGGCCGGGTCGGGGACGACGGAGCGCCCCTCGTCGCTGGCGGGGCGGCATTCTTGTTGCACGCACCGCGGCCGGAACTCCCCGGGCCCCGACCCCGACGTCATGCCGCGGCCCGAGCTGCCGGAATGCGACAGGGACCACGGCTCCGGCCCCGGCCGTAGCCCCCCGCTCCGTGAGCGCCGATCCATGACGCGGCCATCGATCGAGAACGGCTGGCTCACGCGCGCCGTCCTCACCGTCCTCCACCAGCGCCCCGGCTCTGGCCACGAGTTGCCGCTCCACGACCTCCAGCTCGCCGTCTGGGGACCGACCCGCCAGGCGCTGCGCCCGCGCCTCCTGCGCGCGCTCAACCTGCTCGAGCGCGCCGGGCTCGTCTGGACCGGTGTCGACACGCCGACCCGGCGCGGCCACACCGCCGTGCAGGTCGGCCTCACGCAGGCGGCGCTCGACCACCTCGAGCGCGACGGCGTCGATGTCGTCCTGAGGCAGGTGTTCGAGCGGCAGGGGATCACGTTCCCGCAGGAGGGGCGACGTCGCCGCCGCTCGACGTCGCGCGAGGCGCCCGCCGCGACCGGCGACGGCTGAGCCTCCAGTCGCCGCATCGCGCCGCCGGCTGGGCGGCGATCGCCTGGCGCCGGCCACGCGCCCTCCCCACACTCCGGCCGGACCGGTCCGCCCGACGCCGGGGGCCCGGCGGTTGCGTCCTCCCCACTCGCCGCGCCGCGCCGCGCGGCCGAACGCTTCCACCAGCCGGAGGGATGGGACGATGCTCGAGAACGACCGCCCGGACGGAGCCAGTACCGCAGAACTCGACGCCGAGGACGCGGCGACCCGCGTGGAAGCCGCGGTCCGCATCCGGCGCCCACGAGACGACGTCTACCAGGCCTGGCACGACCTCCAGCGACTCCCCCACCTCATCGCCCGCATCGCCGACACCGCGCTGCGCCCCGACGGCGACTCGCGGTGGTCCGCCCGTGGCGACGCCGGCGCCCGCCGCTGGCACGTCGAGACCGTCGCCGACGACCCCGGCCACCGCATCGCCTGGCGCGCCGTCGGCGACGCCGACGTCGCGCACCACGGCGAGGTCACGTTCGAGTGCGTCGGCAACGGCCGCACCACCGAGGTCCGCCTCACCCTCGCCGGCCTCCCGCCCGGCCGCCTCGCCGGCCGGGAGGCCGCCGAGTGCCTCGAGGCGTTCAAGCGCAGCCTCGAGGCCGCGACGGCGCCGCTCCCGGGCTGATCCCCGCCACCGCGGCCGGCTCCCGATGGATGGCAATGCGCCCGGTGGGGCGGAACCCACCGGGCGCATCTTGTCACCTCACGCGCCCCCGCGCCCTCACGCGTCGAGCGGCGTCAGCGCGCCTGCGATCGCCTCCCGTGAGGGCTCCAGCCAGGCCGGGAGCTTCAGCTCCGCGCCGAGCGATCCGGCGGGCTCGTCCACGAGGAAGCCGGGGCCGTCCGTCGCCACCTCGAGCAGGAGCCCGTCCGGCGCGCGGAAGTAGATGCTCCGGAAGTAGACGCGGTCCATGACCGGCGTGACGTCGACGCCCTGCGCGAGCAAGTGGTCGCGCCACGCGAGCTGCTCCTCCGCGTCGCGCGCCCGGAACGCGATGTGGTGCGTCTGCCCGGCCCCGCCGCGACTGTAGTACGTCGAGCCCGCCCAGCCGAACAGCGTCAGCGCGCTGTGCGGCGCGACCGTGCGGCCGTCGTAGCTCGCCCAGAACCAGTGCGGCGTGCGCAGGTCGTCCTGGTTCACACTCTTCTTCACGAGCCGTAGCCCGAGCGCCGCGTGGTAGAACTCGTCCGCGCGCGCGATGTCGTCCGTGATCCCCGTGATGTGATGGATCCCGTGAAGCCGCATGTCCGCGCCGATCGCCGCGACCGGCTCCGGGTGCGTCCGCAGCCGGATCGCCTCCTCGTCGCGAGAGCCGCGCAGCTCCGCGCCAGGCGGGAGCGTCTCCTTCTGCCCGAGCGCGTCCGCCGGCTCGTCGATCGCGTAGCCCGGCCCCACCGTCGCGATCTCCAGGATCTGGCCGTCCGGGTCCGCGAAGTAGATGCTGCGGAAGTACCCCCGGTCGAACGGCCCCGTCACCGCGACGCCGTGATCCGTCAGCCACCGCTTCCACTTGAGCTGCGCCTCCGGCGTCTCCACCCCCAGCGCCAGGTGGTGGACCCCGCCCACACCC
>JADGGV010000477.1 GCA_019689775.1 Gemmatimonadota bacterium | reverse complement strand
CTCCAGAGCAGCGTCGCCAGCCGCCGGTTGTCGACGAGGTGGTCGGCGGCGAGGAAGGCGGCGGCCGCGAGCGGCTCGCCGAGCGCGGGCTCCAGCCGCCGCGCCGCCGCCGGCTCCAGCAGCTCCACCTCGACGCCGACCGTCGCGCAGCGGCGCGCCATCGCACGCAGCGCCTCGGCTTCCGCCGCGTCCCGCGCCACCACGAGCCGCCCGGCCGTCGTGTAGGCCGGCTCTTCGCCCGTCGCCTCCCGCAGCGCCGCGACGAAGTCCGGGTAGAGCGCCAGGCTCCGACGGCCCAGCTCCAGGAACGGTCCCGCCTCGCCGCTCTCGGCCGCGGGGGAGAGCATCCCGGCCGCCGCCCAGCTCGCCTCCCGCCCCGGCGTCCCGCGCTCCACCACGGTGACCGCGAGCCCGCGCCGCGCCGCCGCCCAGGCCACGGCGCAGCCGATCACGCCGCCGCCGATGACGACGACGTCGTCGGCCCCGCTCATGGGCGTCCTATCCCCTGGCGGAGGTACTGCCGCGAGAGCTCGACGTAGTGCTCGGCGCTCGAGCGGACCCACCGCGCCGCCTCGCCCGACAGCTCCTTCCGCACCCGCGCCGGCGCGCCCGCCACCAGCGTGCGGCTCGGCACCTCCATCCCCTCCGGGACGACGCTCAGCGCCGCCACGAGCGCTTCCTCCCCAATGATCGCGCCGTGCAGCACGACGGCGTTCATCCCGATCAGGGCGCCGCGGCGGATCTCGCAGCTCTCGAAGACCGCGCCGTGGCCGACGGTCACGTCGTCGCCGACGAGCGTCGGCCCGCGCGCGCTCACGTGCAGCACGCAGTTGTCCTGGATGCTGGTGCGCGCGCCGACCCGGATGCCGTGCTCCGGATGGTCTCCGCGCAGCACCGCGCCGAACCAGATGCTCGCCCCTGCGCCCACCTCGACGTCGCCGATGAGCACGGCCGTCGGCGCGACGAACGCGGTCGGATCGATGCGGGGCGTCTTCCCCTCGAACGTGATGATCTGGGCCATTCCGATGATGCCGTTCAACGGTCGGCCGGAGGGTCCGCGAGCCGGCGGCGCGCCGCGTCGACGGGCTTCAGGGTAGGGGCCATCCGGCAAGGCGCAAGCTACGTGCTGCGGCCCGCCTCCGCCACGCCGGACGACGGCGGCCAGGCCGCGTCGCCCGGCTCCGCCGCGGGGCCCGCGGCCGAGCCGTCGCCGCCCCCCTCCGCCGTGGCCGGCGTCCGCCGCAACCGGGCGCGGATCACCTGCGTCTCCGTCGCCTCCAGCACCTCGATCTCGATGCCGTCGCGCTGGAGCCGCTCGCCCGGCTCCGGCACCCGGCCGAGCTCGTCCAGCAGGTAGCCGTTGAGCGAGCGATGCTCGAGCTGCGGCAGCGCGATGTTGAAGATGTGGTTGATCTCGCGCAGGTCGGCGTCGCCGGCGGCGATGATCTCGTGGCGCGAGACGCGGACGATCGGCTCCTCCGCCAGGTCCGTCTCGTCGACGATCTCGCCGACCAGCTCCTCCAGCACGTCCTCCAGCGTGACCAGCCCGTCCGTGCCGCCGTACTCGTCCACGACGATCGCCATGTGGATCCGGCGCGTCTGGAAGTCCCGCAGCAGCTTCGACAGCGGCACCGAGCCCGGCACGATCAGCGGCTCGCGGGCAAGGTTGCGCAGCGGAACGTCGCGCTGCCCCGTCACCAGCGCCTGGTACGCATCCCGGATGTAGAGCACGCCCGTGATGTCGTCGACGGTCTCGCCGAAGACCGGCACGCGCGAGTACGGCACCGTCCCGAGCTGTGGCGCGATCGCCGCGAGCAGCATCGAGTCCGGCCAGGCGAAGATGTCGACGCGCGGCGTCATGATGTCCCACGCCTTCGTCTCGTCCAGCCGGAACGCCCGCTCGATGATCTCCCGCTCGTGCTCGTCGATCTCCTCGCCGTGCCCCATCGCCTGGAGCTGCCGCAGCTCGCTCTCCGTCATCCCGACCACGGTGGCGTCCGGCTCCGGCGTCGGCACGACGTGCGCGAGCTTGTCCAGGATGGCGAGGATCGGCGTGAGCAGGTGGTAGAGCACCAGCAGCGGCGGCGCGGCGAACAGCGCCACCCGCAGCGCGCGGTTCACCGCGAAGCGGATCGGCATCAGCTCGCCGACCAGCAGCACGACCAGCAACGCGGCCGCCGAGGCGACCGCCAGGCCGGCGCCGCCCCACGGGTACGCGATGAACCCCGCGAGCGCGGCCGCCACGACCTCCGCCAGCGTGTCGCCCAGCCGAAGGAGGACGAGCAGCCGCTCGGGCTTCGCGCGCAGGCGCGCGAGCGCCTCCGCACCCCGCTGGCCTTCGGCGACGACGCCGCGGATCCGGCTCTCCGCGAGGGAGAAGAGCGCCGCCTCGGCTGCGGTGAAGAAGGCGGAAGCGGCGACGGCGAGAACGAGCGCGACCGTGAGACCGATCACGCGATGTCGCCCCGCACGCGCCCACTCCGCCGGGTGGGACTTCGGCCTATGTCCATGCGCGACTCAGTCGGATCAGCTCCTCGACCACGTCCTCCGGCGAACGGCCCTCCGCCTCCGCCTGGAAGTTGGTCATGAGTCGGTGCCGCAGCACCGCCGGCGCCACCGCCCGCACGTCCTCGTAGTTCGGCACGCCCCGCCCCGCCAGCGCCGCCCGCGCCTTCGCCCCGAGCACAAGGTACTGCGACGCCCGCGGGCCCGCGCCCCAGCTCGCGTAGCGCCGGATCAGCTCCGGCGACTCCGGGTCCGTCGGCCGCGTCGCCCGCGCCAGCCGCACCGCGTACGACACCAGCGACGGCGGCGCCGGCACGCGCCGTACCAGCCGCTGAAGCTGGACCAGCTCGTCGCCGCCGAGCACCGGCTTCACCTCCGGCTGCGCCGAGCTCGTCGTCTGCTGCGCCACCCGCTCTTCCTCCTCGCGCGTCGGATAGCCGATCCGCAGCTCGAGCATGAACCGGTCGAGCTGCGCCTCCGGCAACGGGTACGTGCCTTCCTGCTCGATCGGGTTCTGCGTCGCCAGCACGAAGAACGGCCGGTCCAGACGCAACGTCTCGCCGCCCACCGTCACCGCCCGCTCCTGCATCGCCTGGAGCAGCGCCGCCTGCGTCTTCGGCGGCGTCCGGTTGATCTCGTCCGCCAGCACGATGTTCGCGAAGATCGGCCCGCGGATGAACCGGAACGCCCGCCGCCCCGTCGAGCGGTCCTCCTCCAGCACCTCCGTCCCCGTGATGTCCGACGGCATCAGGTCCGGCGTGAACTGGATCCGGCTGAACTTCAGGTGGATCGCCTCGGCCAGCGTCGAGATCAGCAGCGTCTTCGCCAGCCCCGGCACACCGACCAGCAGCGCATGCCCATCCGCGAGCAGGGCGATCAGCAGCCCCTCGACGATCTGCTGCTGCCCGATCACCCGCCGCCCCACCTCCGCCT
>JADGGV010000476.1 GCA_019689775.1 Gemmatimonadota bacterium | reverse complement strand
ACCCGCCCGTTGCCGCATCTTCGGGGCGCGCCGGTGACGGCGCGCATCCGGGAGCTGGAGGCGACGCGCGACTCGCTGAACGCGCGGCTGCGAAAGCTCCAGGCGCAGGTCTCGGAGCGGGACCGGCTGCTCGCGGACAAGGACAAGCAGCTCGAGGACACGCAGCAGGAGCTTGCCCGCATCCGCCGGATCCTCAAGCCGTGATCGTCCCGCCGAAACGCCGACGACTCGCATGACGGTTCGAACTCGCTTGGTCCTCTCCCTGGCATGCACGATCGCGCTCCTGGTGATTCCGGCGGTGTACGGCGTCAGCCAGCTCGCGACGCTGCGGAACATCGCCGAGGAGCTCCAGGGGCGGCATGCCGCGGCGTTCCTCGCACTGGGGGGCTTGCAGCGGGAGCTGGCCGAGCTGAACCGGTTCGAGCGCAGCTACATCGCGGCGCCGTCGGAGGACCAGCGGGTCGGGATGCACAACGCACTCATCAACGCCCGGACGCAGCTCGCGCGGCTCGGCGCGGCCGGCTACTCCGCGGCGGTGAGCGCCACGGGGCGGCGGCTCGACGCGATCGACCGAGCCACGCAGCGGATCGAGGAGTTGGTCCAGAGCGGCCACGTCAACGAGGCGGCGCAGGCGTTCGAGACGCTGAAGCCGGCGCTCGCGGCGGTCCAGGACTCGCTCGACGACATTGCCCGGGCAATCGACCATCGTAGCCAGGGCGAGGTGGACCGGGCACGGTCGATCAGCGCGACGGCGACGACGACGATGCTCGGCGGCCTCATCGTCGCGTTGCTGATCACGCTCCTGCTCGGGCTGTGGACGACGGATGCGTTCACGCGGCCGTTGCGGAAGCTGCGGCGGACGATGGCGACGGTGGCGGGCGGGGAGTTCGTGGTGCCCGGCGACCTGCCGTACCGGCGGGAAGACGAGATCGGCGACCTGGCGCGATCGTTCCGCTCCATGACGCAGCGCCTGGCGGAGCTGGATCGGCTGAAGGCCGAGTTCATCAGCATCGCGACGCACGAGCTGAAGACGCCGATCAACGTGGTGGGCGGGTACACGGAGCTCCTCGAGGATGGCATCTACGGGGACGTCAACGAGAAGCAGCGCGAGGTCCTGGGCGCGGTGCACGAGCAGACCCGGGTGCTGACGCGGCTCGTGAACCAACTGCTGGACATCAGCCGGTTGGAGGCGGGCGGGCTGCGGATGGAGGTCGAGGTCGCGGATCTCCACGCGCTGCTGGGCGAGGTGGAACGGGCCTTCGATCCGTTGGCGCGGCAGAGGGGCATCGAGCTTCAGGTCGAGGTCGACCCCTCCACGCCGCAGCACGTGCCGATCGACGCGCCGCGCATCCGCGACCAGCTCCTCGGCAACCTGCTCTCGAACGCGCTGAAGTTCACGCCGACGGGCGGCCGCATCCGGGTGCTCGCCCGCGGCGCGAAGGACAGCGTGCATCTGACGGTGACGGACACGGGCGTCGGGATCCCGCCGCAGCAGCTCGCGCACATCTTCGAGAAGTACTACCAGGTCGGCGCGGAGGCGCGAACGAAGGGCGCCGGGCTGGGGCTCAGCATCGCGCGGGAGGTGGCCGAGGCCCACGGCGGCCGCATCAGCGTGGAGAGCGCGCCCGGTCGGGGCACGAGCTTCCAGATCGTGCTCCCGATCCGACAACCCTCGCCGGCTCCCGCCGCGCTGCCGTCATGAGCCGCGCCGCGCCGGCCTGGGATGTCGTCGTGGTCGGCGGCGGGCCGGCGGGCCTCTCGGCGGCGCTCTGGCTCGCGCGCTACCGCCGGCGGGCGCTGGTGCTCGACGCCGGCCGGCCCCGCAACCGCGCGACGTGGGCGGTCCACGGGTTCCCGGGGCTCCCCGACCTTCGACCGGACGAGCTCCGCGCTCGGCTCCGCGAGCAGGCCATGGCCGCCGGCGCCGAATTCCGCGCCGGCACGGTGCGGGCCGTGGATGGCTCCCAGGATGCGTTCACGGTGAGCACGCACGGGGGCGCCACCCACCGGGCGCGGCGAGTGTTGCTCGCCTTCGGCCTGCGCGACGTGCTCCCCGACGTGCCGGGCTTGGAGGAGGCGTTCGGCCAATCCGCCTTCCATTGCCCGGATTGCGACGGCCCGAGCGTGGTCGGCGCCCCGGTCGCCGTGTACGGTCGCGGCCCGGAGGCGGCGGCCCTCGCGCTCTACCTGCTGACCTGGGCGTCCCGGGTGGAGCTGCTGAGCGACGGCGCGCCGAGCGCGCTCGGCCCGGATCAGCTCGAGCGGCTCCGCCAGAACGACGTCGCCGTCCGGACGGAGAAGGTGCGCCGCATCGTCGCGCCGGGCGGCCGGCTCGAGCGCATCGAGCTGGAGGCGGCGCCGGACGTCGCCGCCGAGGCGCTCTTTTTCCACCTCGGCGCCCGCCCGGCGTGCGACATCGCCGAGGCGCTCGGCTGCGAGCGCGACGGCGGGCAGCCGGTCGTCGATCACGCGCAGGAGACGTCCGTCCGCGGCGTGTTCGCCGCCGGCGACCTGGTCGGGCCGCCCTACCTCGCCGTCAGCGCGGCCGCCTCCGGCGTGCGCGCGGCGCTCGCGATCCATCGCTCGCTGGTCCCGGCATCCCGGCGGATCTGACGCTCCCCCGGCCCGCCGAAGATGCCCGGACCACCGGCCGCGGCGCCGGTCGAACACGCGCAGACCGGGCGCAGTCGGCGGCCGCCCGAGGCGCGACTCTTGCGGCCCCGCACGCCCCGGAGGGTTGACCCCATTCGAGTGGCGGATTAGGTTGCGGGAACACTGCGGAAGCCTCGACGCGCCGCGCCCGCGGCTCACTATCCGAGGCGTCGCGAATGGGGTGTAGCTCAACGGGCAGAGCGGCCGGCTGTTAACCGGCAGGTTGCAGGTTCGAGCCCTGCCGCCCCAGTCAAGGGATCCCGCGCGAGGTAGCGCCGGCCGGGGTCCCTTTTTCTTTTGCCCGCGCATACGGTTCCCCCGGGCGGGTCCCTCCCGCCGCTGCAGTCCCCCGTGTAGGAGGCTTCGTATGTGGCTTTTCTCCTTCCTCTCCAGCCCCCGAATGGCCGACGCCGAGAACGAGCTCCGGACCGAACTCCGCGAGTTCGCCTACGACGGCCTCGTGCAGCTCGCCATCGATCTCGAACGGGGGGTCGTCAAGCGCGGGACGTGGGATGGGTGCGTCCTCAGCTACCGCCGCGGGAGCGCCGGATCGGTCGACTGCGACCGGAAGGGCCGCCGGGGCAACGCCTTTACGCGCTTCTGGGATGCCGAACGACTGGATGAGGCGCACGTCCTGAAGTTCGTGCGCGCCGAGATCGAGGCGCGGATGGCCGCCGGAACCGCGCCGGCACCGGAACCCCCGCTCCCCAGTTTCATCGGCTGACGGCTGCGACGGATCCACCCGGGAACCGGCCCGAATCGACCGGGCCGCCGCAGAGCCGCTGTGGCTCTGCGG
>JADGGV010000475.1 GCA_019689775.1 Gemmatimonadota bacterium | reverse complement strand
GCCCTCGTCCCCGCCGCGACCCGCGCGTCGCGGCCGGCGGTGTCGAGGGCCCGACGACCACCCGCGCGCCGGTGCGCCCCCTGTCAGCGCTTCCAGGAACGGTAAGGCGGAGTGCCCAGACGCGACGACCTTCGGACGATCCTCCTCCTCGGTTCGGGCCCCATCGTCATCGGCCAGGCCTGCGAGTTCGACTATTCCGGCACCCAGGCGGTGCGGGCGCTGCGCGAGGAGGGGTATCGCGTCGTGCTCGTGAACAGCAATCCGGCGACGATCATGACGGACCCGGAGCTGGCCGACCGCACCTACATCGAGCCGATCACGGCCGAGTGGGTCGAGCGGATCATCGAGCGGGAGCGTCCGGATGCGCTGCTGCCGACGATGGGTGGGCAGACGGCGCTGAACGTCGCGCTCGAGCTGTACGACGCGGGGATCCTCGACAAGTACGGCGTGGAGCTGATCGGCGCGAACGCGCGCGCCATCCGCATGGCGGAGGACCGCGAGCAGTTCGCGGCGGCGATGAAGCGGATCGGCCTGAACGTTCCGACCGGCGGCTTCGCCCGGAGCGTCGAGGACGCGCTCGCGATCGTCGAGACGACCGGCTACCCGGCGATCATCCGCCCCTCGTTCACGCTCGGCGGCAGCGGCGGCGGCATCGCCTACAACCTGGAGGAGTTCAAGGCGCAGGTGCGCAAGGGGCTCGACCTCTCGCCGATCCACGAGGTGCTGATCGACCGCTCGGTCATCGGCTGGAAGGAGTTCGAGCTGGAGGTGATGCGGGACGGCGCCGACAACGTGGTCATCGTCTGCTCGATCGAGAACCTAGACCCGATGGGCGTCCACACGGGGGACTCGATCACGGTCGCGCCGGCGCAGACGCTCTCCGACGTCGAGTACCAGCGCATGCGCGACGCCGCGATCGCGATCATCCGCGAGATCGGCGTCGAGGCCGGCGGCTGCAACGTCCAGTTCGCCGTGAACCCGGCCAACGGCGAGATGCTCGTGGTGGAGATGAACCCCCGCGTCTCGCGCTCCTCCGCGCTCGCGTCGAAGGCGACCGGCTTCCCGATCGCCCGGATCGGCGCGAAGCTGGCCGTCGGCTATCGGCTGAACGAGCTGCCGAACGACATCACGAAGACGACGCCGGCCTCGTTCGAGCCGGTGCTGGACTACGTCGTCGTCAAGTTCCCGCGCTTTGCCTTCGAGAAGTTCCCGACCGCCGATCCGACGCTGGGTGTGCAGATGAAGGCGGTCGGCGAGGTGATGGCGATCGGGCGGACGTTCAAGCAGGCGTGGCAGAAGGGGCTGCGCGGGCTGGAGATCGACCGCGCGGGCTGGCAGATCGGCGCGCGCCCGCAGGACGACGGGCTCCCCGACGACTCGATCGAGGCGCTGCGCGAGGCGCTCCGGCGCCCGACCGCGGAGCGGCCGTTCCAGCTCAAGCGGGCGCTCGAGGCCGGCTTCACGATCTCCGAGCTCTACGAGCTGACGGCGATCGACCCGTGGTTCCTGGGGCAGCTCGCGGAGCTGGTCGAGGCGGAGCGGACGTACCAGCGGCTGCCGCACGTCGGGCGGGAGGAGCTGCGGCGGATGAAGCGGCTGGGCTTCTCGGACCGCATGCTCGCCGCGCTGCGCGGCGAGACCGAGCGCGAGGTGCGCGAGCGCCGTTGGGCGTTGGGCGTGCGGCCGACCTACCAGATGGTGGACACGTGCGCGGGCGAGTTCCCGGCCGCCACGCCCTACCTCTATTCGTCGTACGAGGAGGAGAGCGAGGCGCCGCCGTCGGATCGGCGCAAGGTCGTCATCCTCGGGAGCGGCCCGAACCGCATCGGCCAGGGGATCGAGTTCGACTACTGCTGCGTGCAGGCCGCGCTCGCGCTCCGCGAGGACGGCTTCGAGACGATCATGGTCAACTCGAACCCGGAGACCGTCTCGACGGACTTCGACATCTCGGACAAGCTCTACTTCGAGCCGCTCACGCTCGAGGACGTCCTCGAGATCGTCGACCGCGAGCGCCCGGTCGGCGTGATCGTCCAGCTCGGCGGCCAGACGCCGCTCAAGCTCGCGGGCCCGCTCGCCGAGCTCGGCGTGCCGATCCTCGGCACGACCGTCGACGCGATCGACCGCGCTGAGGACCGCGACCGCTTCGCCGCCGTCTGCCGGCAGATCGGCGCGACGGTCCCGCCGAACGGCATCGCGCGCAGCGTCGAGGAGGCCGTCGCTGTCGCCGAGGAGATCGGCTACCCGATCCTGGTCCGGCCCTCCTACGTCCTCGGCGGGCGCGCCATGGAGATCGTCTACGACCAGCTCTCGCTGCGCGACTACTTCGAGCGGGCCGCCCGCGTCTCCCCCGACCACCCCGTCCTCATCGACCGCTTCCTCGAGGATGCGTTCGAGGCGGACGTCGACGCCGTCGCCGACGGCGAGCGCGCCGTCATCGCCGGCATCATGCAGCACATCGAGGATGCGGGCGTGCACTCGGGCGACTCCGCCTGCGTGCTCCCGCCCTACCTCCTCAAGGACCACGAGGTCGAGGAGATGCGGCGCCTCACGCACCGCTTCGCCGCGGAGCTCGGCGTGGTCGGGCTCATCAACGTGCAGTACGCCGTCAAGGACGGCGTCGTCTACGTGCTGGAGGTGAACCCGCGCGCCTCGCGCACCGTGCCGTTCGTCTCCAAGGCGACGGGCGTGCCGTTCGCCCGCGTCGCCGCGCGCGTGATGGCGGGCCGCACGCTCGCGGAGCTGGGCGTGACCGCGGAGCCGCCCGTTAGCGGCGTCGCCGTAAAGGAGGCCGTCTTCCCGTTCAACAAGTTCGACGTGGACGTGATCCTCGGCCCCGAGATGCGCTCGACGGGCGAGGTGATGGGCTTCGACGACTCGTTCGGGATGTCGTTCGCGAAGGCGGAGATCTCGGCGGGCGCGCCGCTGCCGACGGAGGGCACCGTCTGCATCACGGTCAACGACCTGGACAAGCCGACGGTCGTGCCGATCAGCCGTCGCTTCGACGACCTCGGCTTCCGGATCCTGGCCACGGCCGGCACGGCGCGCTACCTCCGCGCCCGCGGCATTCCGGCCGAAACGGTCTACAAGGTGGGCGAGGGGCGGCCCAACATCGTCGACCTGCTCATCAACGGCGAGATCCAGCTCCTGATCAACACGCCGCTCGGGAAGAAGTCGCAGTTCGACGACTACGCCATGCGCCGCGGCGCCATCGCCTACAAGGTGCCGTACTGCACGACGATGTCGGCGGCGTCGGCCGCATCCGACGCCGTCATCGCGCTCCGTTCCCGACGGCGCGCCGTGAAGAGCCTCCAGGAGCGCTTCGGCGTGCCCGACGCGCGGGCAGCGTCGCCGCTGGCCGCCGTCTGAGGCGACCCGCTTTCGTCGCCGCGCGTCGGCGACGCATCATCGCCGCACCCCGAGCGCGCAGCCGACCCGCGGGCGCCCGTACGGGCGCGGT
>JADGGV010000474.1 GCA_019689775.1 Gemmatimonadota bacterium | reverse complement strand
CCCCCCGCTCGCCCCCCGCCCGAAGTCCGCGCCGCCGGCACGAAGATCGCCGACCGCGTGCCGTCGACCCCGGGCGGCCTCGCGCCGGACGCCCGGGCGGCTGGCCGGTCCTCCTCGCATGAGGGTATCGCGCGGCTCGCGTGTCTCTTAGGGTAAGGCCAGCACCCGGCGCCGAACGGATCGGCTCGCCGGCTGACCGGACCACGGAGACAAAGGACCCGTCGGATGCCGTCCTTCACCGATCGAGCCGCGAGCCTGCCGCGCCTGCTCCTCCTCGCGCTGGCGGCGCTCCTCGTCGCGTCGTCGCCCGCCCGGGCGCAGTACTTCGGCCGCAACAAGGTCCAGTACGAGACCTTCGACTGGAAGGTGATGACGACGCCGCATTACAAGATCCACTACTACCCCGAGGAGAAGGAGCTGGTGGCCGACGCCGCCCGCATGGCCGAGCGGTGGAACACGCGCCTGACCCAGCTCTTCCAGTACAAGCTGAGCGAGGTCAAGCCGATCATCTTCTTCGCGAACCACCCCGACTTCGAGCAGAACAACCTGAGCGGCGTCAGCCAGGGGGTCGGCGGCTTCACGGAGCCGCTGCGCACGCGCCTGGTCATGCCGTTCACCGGCGTCTACGCCGACGAGGACCACGTGCTCGGCCACGAGATGGTCCACGTCTACCAGTACGACATCGCGACCTCCCGCCTCGGCGGCGGGCTGAACGCGATGGAGCGGCTGCCGTCGTGGATGATCGAGGGGATGGCGGAGTACCTCTCGCTCGGGCGCGAGGACCCGCTGACGGCGATGTGGATGCGCGACGCCGCCCTGACCGGCAAGCTCCCCACGCTGAAGCAGCTCAACTCGGACGACCCGCGCTACTTCCCGTACCGCTACGGCGAGGCGCTGTGGGCCTACATCGGCGGCCGCTGGGGCGACCGCGCCGTCACCGAGGTCTACCGCTTCTCGCTGCGCGAGGGGCCGGAGCAGGCGATCCGGCGCGTGCTCGGCGTCAGCTCCGAGCAACTCGGCCGCGACTGGCTGACCGCCGTCCGCACCGCCTACCTCCCGCTCGTCGAGGGGCGCAGCCGCCCCGCCGACGCGGCCAAGCGCATCCTTGGCAAGGAGAAGCCCGAGGACATGAACGTCGGCCCCGAGCTGAGCCCCGACGGCAAGTACATCGCCTACTTCGGGCTGCACGACCTGTTCTCGATCGACCTGCTCCTGGCCGACGCCGAGACCGGCAAGATCATCCGCCGCCTGGCCAGCCCCACGAACATCCGCGACGTCGACGACATCAGCTTCGTCTACTCCGCCGGCAGCTTCTCGCCCGACGGGAAGAAGTTCGCGTTCGTCGTCTACGCCGACGGCGACAACCAGCTCGCGATCGTCGACGTCGCCACCGGCCACCTCGAGCGCCGCATCGACGTCAAGGGCGTCGGCGAGATCACCAGCCCCGCCTGGTCGCCCGACGGCTCGCGCATCGCGTTCTCCGGCTCGAAGGGCGGGATCAGCGACATCTACATGGTCGACGCCAACGGCGGCAACGTCGAGCAGCTCACCAACGACCGCTACGGCGACGTGCACCCGGCGTGGTCGCCCGACGGCAAGACGATCGCCTTCGCGTCCGACCGCGCCGGCACCGACTTCAACACGCTGTCCTACTCGCCGATGCGCATCGCGCTGCTCGACCTCGAGACGAACACGGTGCGCGTGCTCCCCGGCTTCGCCGAGGGGAAGCACATCAACCCGCAGTTCTCCGCGGACGGCAAGAGCATCTACTTCATCTCCGACCACGACGGCTTCGCCGACATCTACCGCCAGGACATCGCCGGCGGGCAGATCTTCCGCGTCACCCACCTGGCCACCGGCGTGAGCGGCATCACCGCGCTCTCGCCCGCGCTCTCCGTCGCGCGCCAGACCGGCCGCCTCGCCTTCTCCGTCTTCGGCAACGGCGGCTACGACATCTACGAGCTCGAGGCGCCCGACGCGCAGGGCACCCCGCTCCCCGCCGCGCTCGTCGCCGACAACTCCGAGGCCGCCGAGAAGGCCGCCGTCGACAACTCCGCCGGCGTGCTCGCCCCCGTCGAGGCGCGCCAGTCCAGCACCATCGTCGCGTACCTGCGCGACCCGCTCCGCGGCCTGCCCCCCGCCGACGCGACGTACGCCTCCGCGAACTACCACTCCGCCCTCAAGCTCGACTACCTGTCGCAGCCCAGCGTCGGCGTCGGCACCAGCGCCGGCTTCGGCACCTTCGTCGGCGGCGGCATCGCCGCCTACTTCGGCGACATGCTCGGCAACCAGACCGTCGCCGCCACGATCCAGGCCAACGGCCAGATCCAGGACATCGGCGGCGAGGCGTTCTACATCAACTCCGCCCGCCGCTGGAACTGGCTCGTCGGCGCCGGCCACATCCCCTACCTGACCGGCTACACCGACATCGTCCCGAACACCGACCCGACCCGGCCCGGCGACTATATCATCCGCCAGCATCTGATGCGGATCTTCATCGACGAGGCCCAGGTCGCCGTGCAGTACCCGTTCTCGCAGACCCGCCGCGTCGAATTCTCCGGCGGCTACACGCACTACGGCTTCTCGTCGCAGGTGTACCGCTACTTCGCGTTCGGCAACACCATCGTCGACCAGGACAAGCAGGACGACCCAACGTTCGACTACCCCAGCTTCCACACGTTCACCGCCGGCGCCGCCTACGTCGGCGACTACTCCTTCTTCGGCTTCACCTCGCCGATCATGGGCGGCCGCTACCGCTTCGAGGTCTCGCCCACCGTCGGCACCATGAACTTCGAATCGATCCTCGCCGACGTGCGCCGCTACTTCTTCAAGAACCCGTTCACGTTCGCCATCCGCGGCCTCCACTACGGCCGCTACGGCACCGGCGCCGCCGACACGCTCCTCACGCCGCTCTACCTCGGCTACCCGACGCTCGTGCGCGGCTATGAGATCGGCAACCTCGACGGCTCCGAGTGCAGCGGCGACCCGACCACCCCGCTCGGCTGCCCCGAGTTCAACCGCCTGTACGGCAGCAAGGTCGCCGTCTTCAACGCCGAGATCCGCGTCCCGCTCTTCGGCGTGCCGCAGTACGGGCTGATCCACTTCCCGTTCCTGCCCACGGAGATCGCGCCGTTCTTCGACGCCGGCCTCGCCTGGGGCCCCGTCGCCGGGCTGCCGAACTCGGATCCCAAGATCCGCTTCGCCACCCGCAGCACCGACCGCATCCCGGTCTTCAGCACGGGCGTCTCGGCGCGCTTCAACGTCCTCGGCGCCCTCGTCGCCGAGGTCTACTACGCCTACCCCTTCCAGCGCCCCGACAAGGGCGGCCACTGGGGCGTCAACATCGCGCCCGGGTGGTGAGGCGGCCGAACCCGAATCGGCCCCGCGAACCACGACGGGCACGGGCGCGACGCTGCGCCCGGGCCCGCCCGCATCTCCGGCCCCACCGCCGGCCCCACCTCGACACCGC
>JADGGV010000023.1 GCA_019689775.1 Gemmatimonadota bacterium | reverse complement strand
ACCCCCCCCCGGCCCCCCCCCCCCCCCCGGGGGCGGGGCGCGCCCCCGCCCCCGCGGCGTCCCTCCCCGGTCCCCCGCGGACCCGCGACGCATCCGCCGTCACGGAGGCGCCCCATGAACGCGATCCTTCCGCGCGCGCTCCGCATTGCGCTTCTCCCGCTCCCACTGCTGGGCTGCTACACCTATGCGCCGACGGAAATCGGCAGCGTGGCTGCCGGCGCGCCGGTGCGCGCGCGGGTGTCGGGCGCGGGCGCCGAGCAGATCGCCACGGTGGTGCCGCTGAACGGGCGGGTTGTGAACGGCGAGTTCGTCGAGAGCGACAGCGCGTCGGTCCTGCTCCAGGTGCCGTCGGCGCGGCGCGACGGCGTCCCCGGGCTCCAGATGCTCTACCAGCGGGTGCGCGTGCCGCGCGCGGACGTGCTGGAGCTGGAGTATCGCCGGCTGGACCCGGTGCGCACGGGGCTGGTCGCGGTCGGCGCGACGGCGGTGGCGGCGTTCCTCGCGTCGCGGGTGCTCCAGGGGAACGAGCCGGGCGTGCCTCGGCCAGGCGGGTCGGGAGGGAACGAGCTGACGGGAGGGAGGCTGGACGCCGCGGTACGGGGGTGGCGGTTGCCGCTGCCGCTGCCGTGACGCCGGCGCGGCCGGCAGGAGACCGGGCCCGACCTCGCGCGAGGTCAGGCCCGGTTCGATTTCAGGGCTGGAGGTTCGGGTTCGTGTCCTTCTCGGACGGCGCGATCGGGAAGCAGAGATCCTGCTGCGTCAGGTGCGATTGCGGGCCGACCTGCTCGAGCGGATCGAGCGCGCCGGGCGTGTTGTCGGCCTTCCAGCGGCGGAGGTCGCCGAGGCGGCGCGCCTCGAGCCACAGCTCGATGGCGCGCTCGCGCTTGAGCAGCGTCCAGGTGTCCACCAGCGTCGAGGCGGTGACCGGCGGCGCGCCCGCGTCCGCGCGGACCTCGTTGATGAGCGCCAGCGCGCCGGTGAAGTCGCCGTCGCGGAGCTTGGCCTCGGCCTCGATCAGCCGCATCTCGTGGCCGCTGGCGAGGCGGATGGGCGCGTCGGGGGTCTTGTACTTCTGCTGCGGGTACCACAGGACCTTCCCGCAGCACTCGATGGCGGCATCGCCGAGCATCGGGTTGCCGTCCTTGTCGAGCGGCTTGCTGTACGGGACGCGCGGGTCCTGGGTGTCGGCGTAGTACTTCTCGACCCAGGTGTTCCACTGGGTGTGCGCGCGGTAGGGGCCGTTGCCGACCGACCACTGGATGCGGTTGCGCTGCGCGTCCTCGCCGATGTTGTAGTAGGGGATCGCGTAGCTGAAGCTGGTCGGGATCGCCTTCGCGTCGGCGACGGCCTCGCTCCACTTCCCCAGCCAGACGCGCGCCTGCGCGCGGCCGGCCTGCGCCTGGAGCTTCTGCGTGGCCGTGCCGTGGCTCATCGCCTTCGTGAAGTACTCCTCGGCACGCGTCCAGTAGGCGCTGTTGGGCTGCTTGGGGCCGCCGTCGATGACGGCGTCGCACATGTTGTCGCCGAGGACGCGGTTCGCGAAGCCGGCGTAGATGTAGGCGCGGGCGAGGAGCGTGTCGTTGAGCGGCGCGGCCTCGACGACGGCGGCGGCGTGCTCGGCGGTCCAGCGGCCGCGCTGCGTCTGCTCCCAGTGGTCGTTGAGGTCGCGGTCCTCCGGGTCGAGCACGCCCTTCTGCCACTGGGGCGTGATGCCGAAGGAGCCGGTCGAGCCGGCGGGGTGGATCTCGCGGGCGACGGCGGCGCCGGTGTAGCCGACCCAGTTGATGCCGGAGGCGAGGGCGCGGCCGGCGCCGTTGACGATGGCGGGTTGGGCGCCCGGGTCCTGGAGGTACTGGTCGTTGATGCGGCCGGGGTTGACGACGCGGGTGTCGCAGGCGGCGAGGCCGGCGAGGAGGACGAGCGCCGCGGCGCGGGTGAGCCGGCGCTGGAGGCGTGACGGCATGGTCGTGGGCTCCGTCCGGTACGAGGGGGATCGGGTGGTCATCGTCGCCTCCGGCTCAGAAGGTCACGCGGAGGGACGCGGTGTAGGTGGCCGGCGGCGGCACGTGCTCGAGGATGCGGCGGACCTGCGTCTCGGGATCGATGTTGCCGCCGGTCTCGGGGTCGAAGACCGGGAAGTCCTTCGTGACCCACTTCCAGACGTTGGCGCCGGAGAGCGTGAGGCGCGCGCTGGTGGCGCGGGGAATGAGCCCGCTCGGGATCGGGATGCTGGCGCTGACCTCGCGGACCTTGAAGAACCGGGCCGGATAGACGAAGAAGCCCTCGTTGAGCTGGCCGATGTTGATGCAGCGGGCTCGCTGGAGCGCGGTGAGCTCGTTCGCGCGGCCGGCGTCGCGGAGCCGGTAGGCGTCGTAGCAGCCGGGCCAGATGACGGAGCGCTGCACGGCGTTGAAGCCGGCGCCGTCGGAGATGTAGCTCCCGCCCTGGTACTCGCCGCGGGCCGAGACGGTGATGCCGGCGGGGAGCGTCAGCATCGTGTTCACGCCGTAGGTGTGGGTGGGGAGGTTCGGCCCGAAGTCGCAGTCGTCGGCGATGATGGGCTCGGCCTTCTCGTTGGGGTTGGTGACGCAGCGGTTGCGGATGACGGGCGCCGGCTGCCCCTCGACGACCCACCCGCTGCCGCCGATGCTGAAGGGTGCGGCGCCGCCGAGCGTGACGACCTCGCTGAAGTTCGTGGCGACGGTGCCGCCGATCTCCCAGGTGACGCGCGCGGTGCGGATCGGCTGCCCGCGGATCGCGAGCTCGACGCCGGAGTTGCGGATCTTGCCGACGTTGCTGAGCTGCGGGTCCCAGAGTCCCTGCGAGGGGGTCTGGCGGACGCTGAAGAGCGCGTCCGTGGTCAGACGGTGGTACCAGGTGAATTCGCCGGAGAGGCGGTCGTCCAGGATGGAGATGTCGGAGCCGAGCTCGAGCTCGGTGGTGCGCTCGGGGCCGAGCGTCGGGCTGCCGATGTTCTGCGGGTAGAACGCGGGCTGCCCGCCCCAGCCGACGGCGTTCCAGGTCTTGACGGCGTCGAACGCGCCGGGCGCGCGGCCGGACTGGCCCCAGGCGCCGCGGAGCTTGACCTGGCCGAGGTTGCGGGGGAAGAACGGCTCGTCGGAGAGGACGTACGAGACGCTGAGCTTGGGGTAGGCCTGGAGGCCGAGGTCCTGACCGAACGCGCTGTTGCCGTCGACGCGCACGCCGGCGGTGACGAAGTAGCGGTCATGGAGCGCGAACAGGTCCTGGACGAAGAACCCGGCGTTGACGACGCGCTGGCGGGCCTCGAAGCCGAGCGTTCGGCCGGCGTTGGAGACGGTGGGCTGGCCGGGGCCGGGGAAGTTCTCGCCGTAGGCGGAGGTTTCGCGCGTCTCCGTGGAGACGGCCTGGCCGCCCCAGGAGAACGTCATCCGCATCGCCTCGGAGAGGGCGAGGTTGAAGTTGCCGGCGTAGTCGGCCGTGAGCGTCTGGTAGATGTAGCGGCGGTCGGAGAGGATGCCGGTAGGCTCCTGCCGGAAGCCGAAGGGCCGCAGGCTGCGGTTCTCGAGCTGGGTGAAGTCGAGGCCGAACGTGATGCGGTGGGTGAAGTTGTCCATCGGGCTGTAGGTGACGGTGCCGCCCGAGATCAGGTGGTTGATGTTGGTCGTCAGCTCCCAGGGGAGCACGGCGTCGACGGCCTCGCGGCGATCGTCGCTGGCGTAGTTGCGGTCGCGGCGGAACGCGTTCAGCGTGAGGCCCTCGGCGTTGTTGCCGGCGGGCGTGTTCCAGAGGTCGTGGTTCGTGTAGGTCGTGTTCCAGGTGGCCTCGAGGCGCGGCAGCGGATTGAACGTGAAGTTGCCGCGGATCGAGGTCTTCTTTTCCTGATCGTTCGGCAGGACGCCCTCGTTGTTCTCGTAGGTCCCCGAGACGAAGTAGCGGAGCCCCTGGCCGCCGCCGCCGACCGAGCCGCTGTAGCGCTGGCGGTAGGCGGTGCGGAGCCACGGATCGATGAAGAGGTACTTCGAGCTGCCGCCGGCGTCGCTGTAGCCGGGCTTGTGTCGGAGGAAGGTGCCGTCGGGGAGCTTGACGCCGAGCGTGTCGCCGGGCGGCGCCTCGCTGGGGTCGGGGCCGAAGGGGAGCGCCTTCTGGAAGCCCTGGTCGAGCTCGAACGTCCACTGCGGCTTTCCGGTGTGGCCGCTCTTCGTGAAGATCTGGATCACGCCGGCGGCGGCCTCGGTGCCGTAGAGCGTGGTGGCGGCCGGGCCCTTGACGACCTCGATGCGCTCGATGTCGGCCGGGTTGATGTCGCCGAGCGGGCCGGCGATGTCGTTGTTGCTGCGCAGGTCGGAGCCGGTCGGCGGGAGGTTGCGGGCGTAGCCGTCGCCGCGGATGCGGACGCCGTCGACGTAGATGATCGGCTGGTTGCTCATCGTGACGCTGACGTTGCCGCGGAGGCGGATCTGCGCGGCGCCGCCGACGTTCGCGGAGTTCTGGAGCACGTTGATCCCGGGCGAGCGTCCCTGGAGCACCTGGTCGACGCTGACGGGCTGCTGCGGGAGCTGCGCGACGTTGACGGCGGCGACGCTGTTGCCGACCTCGCGCTTGCGGGCGGCGACGGCGGTGCCGGTGACGACGATCTCGTCGAGGCCGAGCGCCTCGGTGCGGAGCTGGAAGTTGACGGTCTGGGTCTGGCCGGCGACGACGGTGACCTCCTGCTCCACGGCGCGGGAGCCGATGCGCTCGGCGCGGAGGCGGTAGGTGCCGGGCGCGACGTTCGGGATGACGAACTGGCCGTTGGCGCCGGTGAGCGTGCCGAGGGCGGTGCCGACGAGGAAGACCTGGGTGCTGGGCATCGGCTGGTCGTTCTCGGCGGAGACGACGCGGCCGTTGATGGTCCCGGTCGTCTGGGCGGCGCCGGGGGAGGCGCCGGCGAGGAGCGCGGCGCCGAGGAGGAGCGCGCGCGCGGCGTAGGCGAGTCGGTGTCCGGCTCGGTCGGGGCGGTGGCCCGGGTCCATCGACATGCGTGTCATGCGGAGAACTCCTTGGAGGTTGAGGAGTCCGACTGAGCGCCGGACGCGCGGGCGGCGGCCGGGGCGCACGCATCACCGCCGGCGGCGCCGGCGGGCGTAGACACGATGTGAAGACGCGAAGAACGGCAACGAGAACGAGCTGCTCCGGCTGCAACGGAGCGGGATTCGTCGTCTCGGGATTGGGAGGGAAACCGCGCCACTATGCCGCGCCCGCGGCGCGCCTGTCAAGGGGAGCTTGCAGGCGCCGGCGAGGTGCGAACCGGCCCGGAGCCGATGTGGAACGCCCGCCGGCCGGGGTTCCTGACAGGGGTGCGGCGGCGCGTGGACACTCCGGCCGGCCGGTGCTACGTTGCCGGCCGCGGGCCGCCGGGCGGCGGCCCGCGAGGATCCTGGCGAGCGATCGCGATGACGAGCGAGACCGAGGCGGCCCGGCGCGAGCCGACGGACATGGACCCGGACGAGTTCCGGCGCTACGGCAAGGAGGTCGTGGAGCGGATCGCGGCGTACCTGGAGCGGCCGGAGTCGTGGCCGGTGCTGCCGCCGGTGCGGCCGGGCGAGCTGCGGGCGGCGCTGCCGGCGCATCCGCCGCAGACGGGGGAGCCGATGGAGGCGATCCTCGAGGACTTCGACCGGCTGATCCTGCCGCACACGACGCACTGGAACCACCCGGGGTTCTTCGCCTACTTCGCGATCAGCGGCTCGGCGGCGGGGGTGCTGGGGGAGGCGCTGACGGCGGCGCTGAACGTGAACGCGATGCTGTGGCGGTCGGCGCCGGCGGCGACGGAGCTGGAGCAGGTGACGCTGGACTGGCTGCGGCAGTTGCTGGGGCTGCCGGCGGAGATGATGGGGACGATCAACGACACGGCGTCGCTCAGCACGCTGCACGCGCTGGCGGCGGCGCGCGAGATGTGGCCGGAGCTGCGGGTGCGGCAGGAGGGGTTGGCGGGGCGGGCGGACGTGCCGGCGATGCGGGTCTACTGCTCCGAGGAGGCGCACTCGAGCGTGGACAAGGCGGCGGTCACGCTGGGGCTCGGGCTGGCGGGCGTGCGGCGCGTGCCGACGGACGCGGAGTACCGGATGGACGTCGGGGCGCTGGCGCGCGCGATCGCCGAGGACCGGGCGCGCGGCGTGCGGCCGCTGGCGGTCGTGGCGACGGTCGGGACGACGTCGACGACGTCGGTCGACCCGGTGCGGGAGATCGCCGCGGTGTGCGAGCGGGAGGCGCTGTGGCTGCACGTGGACGCCGCGTACGGCGGCGCGGCGGCGGTGCTGCCGGAGCTGCGCTGGGCGCTGGAGGGGGTGGAGCGCGCCGATTCGGTCGTGGTGAACCCGCACAAGTGGCTGTTCGTGCCGCTCGACTGCTCGGTGCTGTACACGCGCCGGCCGGAGGTGCTGCGGCGCGCGTTCTCGCTGACGCCGGAGTACCTGACGACGCCGGTCGGCGACGAGGCGCTCAACCTGATGGACTACGGTGTCGCGCTGGGGCGGCGGTTCCGCGCGCTGAAGCTGTGGTTCGTGCTGCGCTGGTTCGGCGCGACCGGGCTACAGGCGCAGCTCGCCGAGCACATCCGGCTCGCGCAAGTGTTCCGCGGCTGGGTGGACATGAGCGCGGACTTCGAGCGGCTGGCGCCGGCGCCGTTCTCGGTGGTCGTGTTCCGGCATCACCCGCCGGGGGTGGACGACGAGGCGGAGCTGGACCGGCTGAACGCGGCGCTGCTCGAGCGGGTGAACGCGAGCGGCGAGGTGTTCCTCTCGCACACGCGGGCGAAGGGCCGCTACGCGATCCGTTTGGCGGTGGGCAACATCCGCACGCGGGAGACGCACGTGCGGCGGGCGTGGGAGATCCTTCGCGGCGCGGCGGACGAGGTCAGCCGTTCGCCACGATGACCTGGTTGCGGCCCGCGCGCTTGGCGCGGTAGAGGGCGGCGTCGGCGGCGGAGACGAGGTCGGCGGCGGTGGCCATGCCGTCGGTGTAGACGGCGACGCCGACGCTGACGGTGAGGGCGCCGTCGAGGTCGTTCTCGAGGCGGCGGCGGACGCGCTCGGCGTAGCCGAGGGCGCCGGCGCGGGAGGTCTCGGAGAGGACGGCGGCGAACTCCTCGCCGCCGTAGCGGGCGACGAGGTTCATGGCGCGGGTCTCGTCGTGGAGGATGGCGGAGAAGCGGACGAGGGCGGCGTCGCCGGCCTGGTGGCCGAAGGTGTCGTTGTAGCCCTTGAAGGCGTCGAGGTCGAAGAGGACGAAGCAGAGCGGGCGGCCGCGCTGGGCGGCGGCGAACTCCATCTCGAGGATGAGGTCGAGGTGGCGGCGGTTCGGGAGGCCGGTCAGCGGGTCGGTGAGCGAGAGCCGCCGGACCTCGGAATGGAGCCGGGCGTTCTCGAGCGCCGCGGCGGCGTGCGTGCCGAGCCGCTCGACGAGGCTGCGCGCCGCCGGGCCGACGGGCGGGCCGCCCGGCACGCCGACGGCGAGGAGGCCGATGCGCTCACCGGCGGCGTCCAGCGGCACGACCAGCTCGGGCAGCGCCGGCTCGCCGCCGGCCGCCTCCTGGTGCAGCACGGGACCGGGCGGCGCCATCTCGGGCGGGATCGGCCGCTCGGCGCCCGGGTGGATCCCGGCGTCGCCGGCCGTGGCCGCGGCGCGGATGCGCCGCCCGTCGGCGAGCCAGACCACCGCCGGCGCGCCGGAGAGGCGCTGCGCCCAGGCGGCGGCGCGGGCGGCGACCTCGGGCACGTCGAGGGAGTCGCCGAGGTCGCGCGCGGCGCGCTCGAGCAGCTCGGCCTCGTCCTGGCGCCGGCGCGCCTCGCCGAACAGCCGCGCGTTCTGGAGCGCCACGGCGGCGAGGTTGGCGACGGCGAGGAGGAAGTTCGCGTCGCTGGCGTCGAACGGCTGGGCGGCGCGGTTGCGGGCGACGAGGCAGCCGAGCAGGGCGTCGTCGGCGAGGAGCGGCGCCAGCAGCTCGACCTGGCCGTCGGGGAGGGCGCGGATCACGAAGTCGCCGGCGCGGAGGAGGTCGACGTCGGCGGCGTCCAGGAGCAGGTCGGCCGGGCCGGGGCCGACGTGCAGCTCCACGCGGAACGCGCCCGCGGCGTCCATGGAGTAGACGGCGAAGGCGCGAGCCGGCAGCGTGCGGGCGACATGCGCGTGCACGATGCGATACAGCTCCGCCGGCGCCGGCGTCGCGGCGAGCGCGCGCGCCAGGTCGAGGAGCACCTGATATCGGCCCGGCGAGCCGGGGTACAGCGTCAGTGAACGACCCACGTTCCCGAGGACACGGTGACGCGCCGGCGCGAGCGGCCTCCGATCCGAATACGACGGGCGCCCGTCGCCCGGACACGGGGGTCGGGCGAGTGGCGCGGCGCCGCGGTGGCCACGAGCCCGGCAGTACGGCTCCCGCGCGGGTGGGGGGTGGCCCGGCGTTACTGGATCGACTTGAGCGCGGAACGATTGTACGACGGGGCTGCGAGGTGAGGCAATAGCGAGCGGCTAATCGCCGGCGGGGGTGGCCGTTAGTGGCCGGGGCGCCGCGGAGAACAAAACAGATGGCGGCCGGCCGGGGTCGGGGTGCCGCGAAATTTTTTCCGAATTCTGCAACGAAACGATCGGCCGCGGCCGGCGTCAGAGCGGCTCGTCGGCGGCGGCGCGGAGCAGGTACGTGCTCCAGTCGCCGTGGCGGGTGACCTCCTCGGCGACGTAGCCGCGGGCGAAGTAGCCCTCGAGCGCGGCGCGGGTGGTCTCGCGCCAGGCGCGGGCGAGGTCGGGCGCGGCCTCCTTGAGGAGCTGGATGTTGGCGGGGATGGCGATGCGCACGAGCGGCGCGTCGATGGCGAGGTCGGGCTCGGACGGCACCGGGAAGGTGGCGGGGATCGGCGGGTTGACGACCGGGATGTGGCCGACGTCGGTGGCGGTGGGCGGGTGGTCCTCGCCGGCGAGGCGGCGGATGACGCGGGGCGAGTCGAGCTCCCAGACGGGGATGAGGCGGTCGGTGCCGATGCCGGCGTGGAGCGGGGAGTCGGTCTCGCCGTACATGTCGCGGTAGTACTCGCGGACGCGGGCGCCGAGGCGGCGGAGGTTGAAGTAGGCGTTGCGGGACTCGAGCGGGTCGAAGGACCAGTACATGCGGCGGACGCCGCGGCGGAGGGCGTCGAGGCGCTGCCAGCGCTTGAGTCGCTCCCCGAGGTGGCGGTCGCGGAGGTCGGCGCGGACGGCGAGCATGTCGGACCAGTGGATCGGGCGGCCGTGCTCGATGCCGGGGATGCCGAAGACGAAGCCGACGAGGGTGCCGTCGGGGGCGAAGGCGCCGGCGGCGACGCCGCCGGCGCGCTGGGTGGCGAGCAGGAGCGAGGGCGGGACGATCTCGGAGAAGGCCACGCCCCAGACGAGGCGCTGGAGCTGGGTGCAGGCGATCAGCTCGGCGCGAGTGCGGAGCGGGCGGATCTCGAAGCCGTCGGTGCCGGGGACCGCGTCGCGGAGCGCGGCGCCGGCGTCGTCACCGGTGCGGGTCACAGGGCCTCCAGGAGGCGTCGCACGAGGGCGACGCGGCGGGGGAGGTCGGCGACGAGGATGTGCTCGTCGACGGCGTGGGCGCCGCCGCCCTGCGGGCCGAGCCCGTCGAGCGTGGGGATGCCGAGGGCGGCGGTGAAGCAGCCGTCGCTGCCGCCGCCGGTCGAGCCCTCGGGGAGGTCGAAGCCGATGTCGCTCGCGAGGTCGCGGGCGGTGCGGTAGAGCGCGGCGACGGCGGCGGTGCGCTCGAGCGGCGGCCGGTTGATGCCG
This sequence comes from Gemmatimonadota bacterium, assembly GCA_019689775.1. Classification (GTDB taxonomy): domain Bacteria; phylum Gemmatimonadota; class Gemmatimonadetes; order Longimicrobiales; family RSA9; genus JADGGV01. The sequence continues at coordinate 9,400 of JADGGV010000023.1, read as the reverse complement.
CCCTCGACGACGGCGACGCCGGCGCCGGGGAGCGCCGGGCGGAGCGAGCGGATGGCGGCGTCGACGCGCTGGCCCTCGTCGAGGGTGGCGAAGCGGACGTCGACCTCGGCCTCGGCCTCGGCGGGGATGACGTTGGAGACGGTGCCGCCGCGGACGGGGCCGACGCTGACGGTGGTGCCGCGGTCGGGGGCGGCGAGGGCGTGGAGCGCGAGGATCTGGTGGGCCATCTCGAGGACGGCGCTGACGCCCTTGGCGGGGTCGATGCCGGCGTGCGCGGCGCGGCCGGTGAAGCGGAGGCGGTAGACGCCGACGCCCTTGCGCGCGGTCTTGGCGGCGCCGCCGGGGAGCGACGGCTCGAGGACGAGGGTGGCGGCGGCGCCGCGGGCGAGCTGCTCGATGAGCGGGCGGGAGGTGGTGGAGCCGACCTCCTCGTCGCAGGTGACGAGGACGCGGACGGGGCGCGCGGGACGCCGGCCGGCGTGGTGCAGCTCGGCGAGCGCCTCGATGGCGACGGCGAGGCCGGCCTTCATGTCGAAGATGCCGGGGCCCTCGGCGCGGCCGTCGACGATGCGGAACGGGCGGTCGGCGAGGGTACCGACGGGCCAGACGGTGTCGAGGTGGCCGAGGATCAGGATGGGCGCGGCGCTCGGGTTGGCGCCGGGCACCGTGGCCTGGACGTGGCGGCCGAAGCCGGGGGCGTCGACGAGGCGGGTCTCGGCGCCGGCGGCGGCGAGCTCCGCGGTGACGACCTCGGCGAGCGCGGTGGCGCGGGCGACGTCGCCGCTAGGCGACTCCATCTCGACGAAGCGCCGGACGCGCTCGAGCAGCGTGGGGCGAATGCCGACGTCGGGTGTGGCCACGGCGTTCTCCGACTCAGTGGTCCTGCCGGTAAAATCCGGCGCGACGGTAGCTCTCGTCCAGGAGCTCGACGGGGTGCACGATGGCGGTCGGGTCGCCGGCGAGGCGGAGCCCGGCGCCGATCTGCATCATGCAGCCGGGGTTGGGGGTGGCGACGGCCTGGGCCGCGGTGGACTCGACGGCCTCGACCTTGTCGCGGAGCACGCGGCCGCCGAGCTCCGGGTGAAGCAGCCCGTAGATGCCGGCGCCGCCGCAGCACTCGTCGGCGCGCGGGAGCGCGACGATCTCGAGCGCCGGGATGCGGCGGAGCACGTCGAGCGGCGCGGTGGTGATCCCCTGGGCGTGGTAGAGGTGGCACGGTGCGTCGTAGGTCACGCGGAGCGGGAGCGGCGCGCCGGGGCGGGGGCCGAGCTCGAGGAGCAGCTCGGAGAGGTCGCGGACGCTGGCGGCGAGCCGGCGGGCGCGCCCGGCGTAGTCCGGGTCGTGGGCGAGCAGCTCGCCGTACTCCTTCATGATGGCGCCGCAGCCGGCGGCGTTGACGACGACGCGGTCGACGCCGGCGGCCTCGAACGCCTGGATGTTGCGGCGGGCGAGCGCGCGGGCCTGCTCGAGGTCGCCGGCGTGGGCGTGGAGCGCGCCGCAGCAGCGCTGGCCGGGGGCGGGCACGAGCGCGCAGCCGTTGGCGCGGAGCACCCGCTCGGTGGCGCGGTTGACGCGGCCGAAGAGGCCCTCCTGCACGCAGCCAGTCAGGATCGCGACGCGGAGGCGCGGGCCGGCGCCGGGGCGCGGTGCCTCGTCGGCGGCGTGCGGTTGCCCGGGCGCGAGCGCGATGCTGGGGCCGCCCTCGGGCTCGGGGGGCGGGAAGCCGGCGCCGGCCTCGGAGGGCGGGACGTGCGGCTCGTGAGGCGAGTGGCGCGGCGTGGCGACGGGCGCGAGCGCGGCGACGCCGGAGCCGGTCGGGTCGCCGTTTGCGGCCTTGCGGCGCTCGTCGGCCTCGGCGGCGGCGGCGAGGCGGGGGGCGGGCGCCTGGCGCTCGCCGGTGGCGGCGGCGCCGGCGCGGAGCGCGGCCCAGGGGCGCGTCGCCTCGAGCATGGCGAGGCCGAAGCGGGCGCGGGCGAAGCGCGCGGGGAGCGCACGCAGGAGCACGGCGGGCAGGCCGGTGGCTCTGAGCGCGCGGCCGGCGGCGGACGCGAGGCGGGCGGGGAGCGGGCGGCCGAACGTGGCGAGCAGCAGGCGCGTGGCGAGCCCGATCCCGTGCGCATCGGCGCGGACGGCGCGGGCGCGCTCGAGGAGGAAGCCGTAGCGCACACCCGACGGGCAGACGGTCTCGCACGCGCGGCAGCCGAGGCAGCGGTCGATGTGGAGGGAGAACGCGTCAGCCTCGGGCTCGAGGCGCCCCTCGGCGACGGCGCGCATGAGGTAGAGGCGGCCGCGGGGCGAGTCGCCCTCGTCGCCGGTGCGCGTGTAGGTCGGGCACGCGTCGAGGCAGAAGCCGCAATGGACGCAGGCGAGGAGCGCGTCCTCCTCCTCGGCGAGGGCGGCGACGAGGCGCTGGCGGGGGTCGTTGGCTGCGTGCATCCGGGTCTCTACACCGCGAAGCGGCCGGCGGCGAGGATGCCGGCGGGGTCGAACTGCGCCTTGATGCGGCGCATGAGCGTGTGCCCGGCGACGGGCCCGTAGGGATCGACCTCGGCGAGCAGCGGCGCGGGCGCCGCCGCCACGACGACGGTGCCTCGCCGGGGCGCGAGCGCCGCCCGGGCGGAGCGGATCGCGTCGGCGAGCGGGCGCCAATCGCGCATGAGGCTCGAGGGCAGCGGGCTCGACGTCGGGTGGCTCTCGGCCGCGGCCGAGGGGTGGGTCGTGTCCGGCGCGCCGAGGAGCCGCACGATGCCGTTGCCGAGGTGGGCCTGGATGGTCCAGCGGCCGCCGGCCGCCTCGATGGCCGGGAGCGCGGCCTGGACGAGCCCGAGCGTGGACGGGATCTCGGAGGGGAGGTCGGCGACGCGGACGGCGACCGTCGCCCGGGCCTCGTCGTGCGCGAGGCGCGCCCAGAGCCGGGGTGCGTCGGCCGTCGTCTCGAAGCTTGCGCCGAGCTCGGCGGCGGCCTGCTCGACGGCGCGCGCCTGCTCGTCGACGGCCGCGGCGGCGCCGAGGAGGCGGGCGAGGACGACCCAGCGCCGCGCCGCGCCGGGCGGGTCCGCCGGCAGCGCGTGCAGCTCGAGGGCGGCGGGCTCCACGCGCCGGGCGCGGATGCGCTTCAGTAGCTCGACGGCGATGTCGGGCGAGGCGACGGCGATCGTAAGCGTCCGGTCGGCCGCGGGGCGCGGGCGGAGGCGGACGTTGACGCGCGTGACGAGCCCGAGCGTGCCGCGGCTGCCGATGACGAGCTTCACGACGTCGTAGCCGGCCACGTTCTTGACGACGCGGCCGCCGAACTGGAGCAGGCGGCCGTCGCCGGTGACGATCTCGAGGCCGAGCACGTGGTCGCGCGGCGTGCCGAAGCCGAGGCGGAGCGGGCCGGCGGCGGCGGCGTCGACGGTCGCGCCGATGGTGGTGTCGGGCGAGCCGGGCGGGTCGAGCGGGAGCCACTGGCCGTGGGCGCCGAAGCGCTCGGCGAGCGCGCCGAGGGTGGCGCCGGCGCCGACGGAGGCGGTCAGGTCGGCGGGGGCGTAGTCATCCAGCGCGCGGAGGCGCGTGGAGGTGAGGACCAGGTCGATTCTCTCCGGCGGGCGGCCGGCCAGGCGCAGCGGCGAGCCGCCGTGGTCCAGCTCGACGGCCCAGCGCTTGGCGGAGGCCACGCGCAACGCCTCGGCGGCCGCGGCCGCGGTCTCGGGGGCGGCGACGGCGGCCGGCGCCACGCCGTGCACGAGCGGCCCCTCGTCGCCCGGGCTCAGGTGGAGGCCCGGGATGCCGCGGAGTCGGTCGAGGACGGCGGTCACGGCGCCTCCTCGATCCAGGTGGCGGGGCCGGCCCACTCGCGGCAGGCGCGGAGCGGGAGGATCTTCGCCGGGTTCGCGAGGCCGCGCGGGTCGAAGACGCGGCGGATGTCGCACATGACGGCCATCGCCTCGTCGGAGAAGATGAGGCCCATATACTCGCGCTTGTCGAAGCCGACGCCGTGCTCGCCGGTGATCGTGCCGCCGGCCTCGACGCAGGCGTGCATGACCTCCTTGGAGGCGGCCTCGACGCGGCGGACCTGGTCCTCGTCGCGGCGGTCGAAGAGGAAGAGCGGGTGCAGGTTGCCGTCGCCGGCGTGGAACGTGTTGGAGACGAGCAGCCCGTAGCGGTCGGCGATCTCGTAGATGCGGGCGAGCACCTCGGGGAGCCGGCTGCGCGGGACGACGGCATCCTGCACGAGCAGGTCGGGCGCGAGGTGGCCCATGGCGCCGAAGACCTTCTTGCGGGCGTTCCAGAAGCGGACGCGCTCGGCCTCGTCGTTGGCGCGGCGGACCTCTCGGGCGCCCTCGGCGCGGCAGATCTCGCGGGCGCGGTCGGCCTCCTCGAGGAGCCCGGCGCGCGGGCCGTCGAACTCGATGACGAGCGCAGCGGCCACGTCGGTGGGGAAGCCGGCGGCGTAGGGCGACGCCTCGACCGCCCGGATCCCCTCGCGATCGACCATCTCGAGCGCCGCCGGGAGCAGCCCGTCGGCGATGATGGCGCTGACGGCGCGGCTGGCGTCGTCCATCCGGTCGAAGAGCGCGAGGATCGTCTCGACGGCCTCGGGGGCGGCCTCGAGGCGCACCTCGATCTCGGTGGCGACGCCGAACGTCCCCTCGCTGCCGACGAACAGGCCGACCAGGTCGTAGCCGGCGGTCTCGCCCGCGCCGCCCAACTCCAGGATCTCGCCGTCCGGGAGCACGACCGTGAGGCCGAGGATGTGGTTCGAGGTGACGCCGTACTTGAGGCAGTGCGGGCCGCCGGCGTTCTCGGCGACGTTGCCGCCGATCGTGCACGCCGCCTGCGAGCTGGGGTCGGGGGCGTAGTAGAGGCCGTGCGGCGCGGCGGCGCGGCTGAGCTTGGCGTTGACGACGCCGGGCTGCACGCGCGCGCGGCGGTTCGCGGCGTCGATGGCGAGGATGCGGTTCATCCGCGCCAGCGAGAGGAGCACGGCGCCCTCGAGCGCGAGCGCGCCGCCGGAGAGGCCGGTGCCGGCGCCGCGCGGGACGAACGGCACGCCGGCCTCGGTGAGGAGCCGGAGCACGGCGGCGACCTGCGCGGTGTCGGTCGGCAGGACGACGGCGGTCGGGCGGACGCGGTAGGCGGTGAGGCCGTCAGACTCGTAGACCATGAGGCGACCGGGGTCCGTGATGACGCCATCATGGCCGACGACGCCGCGGAGCGCGGCGACGAGGCCGGGCTCGAGCGGGCGGGCGGCGGGGCCGGGTTGCATCCCGGCGCGGGACACGGTGCGGGCTCCGATCGGCATGCCTTGAATCTACGCGCCCGGGCTCACGCGCGCTGCCACCCCCCGGCGGCGAGGCGGGCGCGGCCGGCTCGGGCGAGGTGCTCGAGGTAGGCGAGCGTCGCGCCTGCGGCGGCCTCGCGGAGGCGGGCGTCGAGGCCGGGGCCGTAGACCGCGTCGACGAGGCGGTCGAGCGGCGCCGGCGCGGGTTCCGCGTCGAGCGCGCGGAGCACCTGCTCGAGCCGCAGCTCGCGGTGGCGGACGTAGCGGTCGATCGCCTCGGGCGGGTCCGTGAACGGCTCGCCGTGCGCCGGATAGAGCACGCGGGCGGCGAGGGCGCGGACGCGGGCGAGCGAATCGAGGTAGGCGGTGAGATCGCCCTCGGGCGGCGCGACGAGGGCGGTGTCCAGGCCGCCGAGCATGAGGTCGCCGACGAAGATGGCGTCCGCGGCGGGCCAGTGCAGCGCCACGTGGTCCGGCGTGTGGCCGGGCGTGGCGAGCGCGGCCAGCTCGCCGGCGTCGGTCGCCACGACGTCGCCGGGGCGGAGCGTGCCGGCGGCGGCCGCGCGGACCGGCGCGCCCGTGCGCCGGGCGAGCGCCGGTGCGGCGCCGGCGTGGTCGGGGTGGTCGTGCGTGACCAGGATGGCGACGACCTCCGCGTCGCCCAACGCCGCCGCGATGGCGGCGAGGTGCGACGCGAGGTCGGGGCCCGGATCGACGATCGCGACCCGGCGCCGCCCGACCAGGTGCGTCCGCGTGCCGTCGAGGGTCAGCGGAGATGGATTCGGCGCGAGGATCGTCCGGGGCCGGGCGGGTCCGCCCGTCCGCTCCGCCGCCACGGTACGCCGCGCCTAGCGGCGCTCGGCCATGAAGACCTCGGCCAGCTTCTCGGCCACCAGCTCGATGCTCTCCTGCTCGTCCTTCGTGAAGGCATCGGGGGTGTTGCTGTCGATATCAATCTGGCCGAAGATCTCGTCGCCGGCGCGGATGAGCACGACCAGCTCCGACTTCGTCCGCGGCGAGCAGGCGAGGTAGTTGCTCACCTTGGTGACGTCGGGGACGTTCTGGTTCTTGCGCTCGGCCACGGCCGTGCCGCAGACGCCCTGGCCGACCGGGATGCGGGCATGCTCCGTGGACGGGCCCACGTAGTTGTGGAGCCAGAGGATGTTCTCGTCCGGGTTGAAGAGGTAGACCCCCACCCAGTCGTACTTCGGGTCGGAGGCGCGGATGTCCTTCACCGTGGCGCGCAGGATCGCGTCCGAGAGGTAGCCCTCCTCCCGCATCTCCTGGATTCGCTTGATCAGTCGGCCGGCTTCCACCATGGGCGTGCCTTCACCTTGTGTCGTTGTAGGGTTTCGTGATCGCCGCGGGCGCGGTCCACGCCAGCAGCCAACGCCAGAGCGCCCGTCGCTCCTCGGCGTTCGGCTCCTCGTACAGCCGCTCGACGGTCTCGCCGACGTACGGCTCGCGGTAGAGCCAGATGTGGTACTGCGGCACGGCGACCTGCCGGCCGCCCATCCAGCGGGCGATGCTCTCGACCCGCTGCACGCGCGTCAGGACGCCATGTCGGAGCGCCTGCTTCTCGACCATCTCCCGATAGCGCTGCCAGTCCGCCTCGGTGGGCGAGACCAGCCGCCAGTCGAGCCGGTCGTACGGCTGCTCCCGGCCGGGATCCTCCTCGACCGGGGAGAAGATCGTGTCCAGGCGCGGCAGCAGCACCGCCCGCCGGACGCCGGCCAGGAGGCACTCGCACCAGACCACGACCTTGCCGAGGTAGAGATCCCAGGAGATCTGGATCGGGACGGTCATGGGCCCTCAACTCCGAGACCGTGTCGCCGGCTCGCACCCAGCGAAGCGCAGCGGCGCGGAATCCAGTGGCCGCAGGCCACGGAATCCAGCCCGCAGGGCGGAATCCAGGGGCGAAGCCCCGGAATCCGAATCCGGCTTTTCCCGTACGGGCAGCCCTTCCGCCGAGGATTCGTCCACGGCCGTTCCCGGATCCGGCCTGACCTCTATGGGCAGCCGATCCGACGGGAACGGCCGGATTCCGCTTCGCTGGATTCCGCGGCGCGCTGCGCCGCTGGATTCCGCTGACGCTGGATTCCGCGCCTGCGGCGCTGGATTCCGGCGCTTCGCGCCTGGATTCCGCGGGCTGCGCCCGCCGGGCGGGGCCGGGCGGCTGGATTCCGGCGCTGCGCGCCTGGAATCCGCGTCGCTTCGCGGCGCTGGGCCGGGCGGGCGCATTCCGCGGGCTGCGTCCGCCGGGCGCGAGCCAGCGGCACTCCAACCGGTCACACCTCCCCCTCCACCAGCACCGCCCGCACGGGCGAGCTGTCCGCCTCGACCAGCTTGAGCGGCAGCGCGACCAGCGTGTACACCCCGGGGCGCACGTCGTCGAGGACGAGGTTCTCGAGGATGGCGACGCCGGCCTCGAGCAGGATCCGGTGCGCCGTCAGCTCGGCCGCGTCCTCGGCGTCGACGGAGGGCGCATCGGTGCCGAGGAGGCGTACCCCGGCGGCGACGAGGCGCTCCGCGAGCGCCGGCGCGACGGCGACGTAGCCGCGGGGGAACGACGTCGCATCGACGCGCGCGCGGGTGCGGAACAGCACGCGCGGCGCGCGGCCGAGGTCGAGGCCGTCGAGCAGCTCCGGCCCGAGCACGTGCCGGCCGACGGCGTCGACGACGTGCGCGAGCCCGAGGTATGGCTCGAGCGGCCGCTCGCCGATCGGGGCGGCGCCGTCCAGCAGGTGGCGCGGTCCGTCGACGTGCGTGCCGATGTGCACGCCGATCGCGATCTCGGCCACGTTCGCCGGGTCGCCGCGCTCGCGGCTGAGCGCCCACGCGAGCCGGTAGGGCGGGTCGCCGGGGTAGACGGCCGTGCGGGCGCCGATCGGCTGGCTGATGTCGTGGATCCGTGCCACGCGTCCTCCCCGGCGCCGGCCCGGGCCCAGCGGCGCGCCGCGCCTCAGCGCGGCACGAAGTCGCTGTCGGGCCCGAGCGAGCGCACGAACGCCGCGATCAGGCGCGCCGTCGCCTCGAGGTCGGATAGCGCCACGACCTCGTTCGGCGAATGCATGTAGCGGTTCGGCACCGAGACGACCGCCGTGGCCACGCCGGCGCGCGACAGGTAGATCGCGTCGGCGTCGGTCGACGTGAAGCGGGGCGACGCCGCCAGCGTGTGCGGTATGCCCTCGCGCTCGGCCGTCAGCACGAGCTGCTCGACGACGACGGGGTGCGCCGCGGAGCCGCGCGTGATGACCGGGCCGCCGCCGAGCTTGTGCTCGCCCAGCTCCTTCTTCTCGACGCCGGGCGCATCCGTCGCGAACGTCACGTCCACGACGATGGCGACCTGGGGGTCGAGCCGGTACGCCGCGGTGCGCGCGCCGCCGCCGTGGTAGCCGATCTCCTCCTGCGCCGTCGCGACCGCGGAGACCTCGGCGCGCGGGCGCTCGCCTTCCGCCAGGAGACGCAGCGCCTCCAGCACGACGAAGGCGCCGATGCGGTTGTCGACCGAGCGGCTGGCGATCAGGTCGTCGCCGAGCTGGACGAGATGCGCGTCGATGACGCCCGGGTCGCCGACGCGGACGCCGCGGGCAAGCGCATCGTCGCGGTTCCTCGCGCCGATGTCGACCCACAGGTCCGTCATCTTCGAGGCTTTCTCCTTCTCCTCGCCCCGGATCAGGTGGATCGGCTTCTTCCCGATCACGCCGAGGACGTGCCCCGCGCGGGTCAGGAGCCGGATCCGCTGCGCGACCAGCACCTGCGGGTCCCAGCCACCGATCCCGTCGATGTAGAGGAAGCCGTTCTCGTCGATGTGCGTGACCATGACGCCGATCTCGTCGACGTGGCCGGCCAACATGACGCGGGGCGCGCCGCCCGTGCCGAGCGTCGCCCAGGAGTTCCCCATGACGTCGGCCTCCACGCGCTCGGCGAACGACTCCGCCTCCCGGCGCCACACGCGGGCGGCGGCGGCCTCGAAGCCGCTGGGGCCCGGCGTGTCGAGCAGGCGCTTCAGGAACTCGACGGACTCCTCTCTCACGACGCGGCCTCCGTGGCTGGAAGTGACGAGCCATGAAAGATATCACGCGGGTGGCGGCACGGCCAGCGGGATGCGGGCGCGCGTTGCCGGGGGGTGGGGGC
>JADGGV010000473.1 GCA_019689775.1 Gemmatimonadota bacterium | reverse complement strand
CGCGGGAGAACGGGATTACTCGGACACGCTCCTAGATGCTGACCGGCCGCGCCCGTGCCGCCCGGGCGGCGCCGCACGACGTCCCGCTTGTCTCCATCACACCGCGCCGGGTATCGTAGCGTGAGTCACGCCCTCCACGCCGCGGCAAGAGCGCCCGGTTTGGGACATCCGGCTCGCCGGCTGGGCGGCATCTCCGGGCGAGCTCAGCCCCGGCGGCAGCGGCCAGGTTGCCGGGTGGGCGCGTGCGGCCCGGGCGCGTCGACGTCCGGGTGGGGAGGATCCAGGCCTGCGGGATGGCGCGGCGGCGGCGCCGCCACGCGCGGTCGTCATCACCTTCGCAGAGGAGGAGAGACCGTGTCCCAGAGTCGGCGGGCGACGGACGTGGCGGCGCGGTCCCGGTACCGCGCCTTCTACGTCGTGCTGGGCGTCATCGCGCTGGCGGGCATCGCGGCGCTGGCATGGTCCGCGGCGCGCGGGCGGACGGGCAAGGCCAGCGTGCGGCCGCTCGACCTAGGCGCGCTGGCCGACGATCCGCGGGCGCTGTACGAGAAGGCGACGCCGGTGAAGGCGGGGCCGGACAGCGCGCGCGTGCGCATCGTCGTCTTCAGCGACTTCACCTGCCCCTACTGCGGGCGCTTCGCCACGGAGGTGCAGCCGCTGCTGATGCGGGACTTCGTGGAGCCGGGGAAGGTCCAGTTCATCCACTACGACTTCCCGCTCGGCGGCGAGGGCGAGCACCGGCACTCGTTCCTGGCGGCGCGCGCAGGCCGCTGCGCCGCGGAACAGGGGAAGTTCTGGCCGTTCCACGACCGGATCTTTGGGGATCAGGCGGAGTGGGCGTTCCAGCCCGGGCTCCCGCTGGAGCACTTTGAGCGGGACGCCGCGCGCGTCGGCCTCGACGGCGGCCGCTTCGCCGAGTGCCTGGAGAGCGACCGCTATGTGGACGTGGTCGCGGCGAACCGGCTGCTGGGCAAGCGCCTGGGCGTCCGCGGCACGCCGACCGTGATCATGGACCAGCAGATCATCGACAATCCGCTGGACTACGACGCGTTCAAGCGTCGGATCGAGACGGCGCTGGGCGGGGCGCAGTAGGACAGCGCCGCCGGGCGTGGGCGCCAGGGACCTCGCGGGGTCCTCGGCGCCCGCCGCCGGTGGTCTCCCCTGCAGCCGGCACGCTCGGACGCCCGGCGAACCCGCGCCCGCCGGCCGCGACGCCGCACCGGGCGCGCCCCCGCCTACCTCGTCCCGTCCGCCGCCTTCTCCCCGCCTCGGAAGTGCCGGTCGAACCACGCGGCGGTGGCGGCGTCGACGCGCACCCAGTTCGCGTGCTTCATCATGTGGTGCGTGTCGTCCGGGATGACGAGCTCCTCGAAGGGGACGCCGGCGTCGGAGAGGCGCCGGACGAGGTCGACCATCTGGTGGAAGCGGACGTTGCGGTCGTCGTCGCCCTGGATGAGGAGCACGGGGGACTTCCAGGTCGAGATCGACGAGACCGGCGACGACTTCCAGGCCAGCTCCAGCGCCTCCTTCGCGTCCGGGATCGGCTCGGCGCGCGGCTCGAGGAGGTTGCGGGCGCGCTCGGCGGTCCAGTCGTGGACGCCGTGGATGTCGACGCCGGTCGCGAAGATGTCGGAGTTGCGGGCGAGCGCCATCGCGGTCAGGAAGCCGCCGTAGGAGCCGCCGTAGATGCCGATGCGCGCGGGATCGACCTGCGGCAGCGTGCGCAGGTACTCGCCGGCGGCCTTCACGTCGAGGTACTCCGAGGCGCCCTGCGCGCCGGCGTGCGGCGGCCGGTGGAAGTCGAAGCCGTAGCCGATGCCGAGGCGGTAGTTGACGGAGAGCACGACGTAGCCGCGGCTGGCCAGGTACTGGTTGAGCGCGTAGGCGTTTGCGTAATAGTCGCTGTAGTGCCAACCGAGGAGCATCTGCCGCGGCGGGCCGCCGTGGACGAAGATGATCGCGGGCTTCTTCCCCGAGCCGGGCTTCTCGAAGAGCTGGCCGTGGACGGTCACGCCGTCGGCCGCCTTGAAGACGACCTGCTTCGGCGTGACGAGCTGGGCCGTCGGGAAGTCGGCCGGGATGCGGTCCTCCGCGAGGAGCGTCGGCTTGCCGCCGGTGGCCGGCATGACCGCCGGGAGCGGCGGACGCTGCGGCGTCGCCGAGATGAACGCGATCCACTTGCCGTCACCGGTGGCGACGGCGGTCCACTCCAGCCCCGCGCCGGGCGTGAGCACCTGCGGCGCCGCCCGGTCCACCGGGACCTTGACGATGTGGCGGCGGTCGATGTCGAGCGGGTCCTTGCCGGTGTTGCCGGCGAACAGGAGGTAGGTGCCGTCCGGGCTGAGCGAGATGTACTCGGCCATGTAGTCGCCGGGCGTGAGCAGGAGCGGCTTCCCGCCGGTCTCGGCGATCGAGTAGAGGTGCGGCCAGCCGTCCTCGTAGGACAGGAAGACGATGCGGCCGTTCGCCGCCCAGTGCAGGTTCACGCCACCGTGCGTGGAGGGCACCGACCCCTGGAGCGTCTCCGGGCTCTTCCACAGCAGTCGGCCCTCGCCGGTGGCGACGTCGGCGACCCACAGCGACCAGGGCTGCGGCCGGCGCGCGAGCACCGAGTCGGGCGCGCCACCGCTGCCGGCGCGGCGCGCGAAGACGATGCGCGTGCCGTCCGGCGACCAGCGCGGCATCCAGTCGCGGTTCGTCGACGGCGCGAGCCAGCGGATCGGCGTCGTCGCGTTCGTGAAGATGCCGATAAACGAATGGTCGCCGCGGTTGGAGACGAACGCGAGCCGGGAGCCGTCGGGCGACCACACCGGCGAGTCGAGGTCGCCGTTGGCCGCGAACATCTTCTTCGCGGCGGCGGAGCCGTCGATCGGCGCCACCCAGATGGCGCGGTCCTTCACGAAGGCGACGACGTCGCCCTTGGGGGAGATGACGGGGTCGTCGCCCTCGGCCAGCGCCTTCGGCTCGCCGCCGTCGAAGGGCACGCTCCAGATCTGCACCTTCGGGGCGACGGGGCTCGAGGCGGGGTTCGGCGGCGCGCCGCCCCAGTTCGAGCCGTGGTCCCCGCCGCGGACGTAGACGACCCACTTCCCGTCCGGCGAGAGCTGCACGCTGGTCAGCTCCTGGCCGTCGTCCTGCTCGTACGCCGTCAGCCGCCGCGCCTTCCAGTCGGGCGCTTCCGCGACCCAGATGTTGCGCTTCCCCTGCTCGTTGAACGCCCAGGCGATGCGGCTGCCGGTGCGGGCCGCGGCCAGCTCGTTGGGGAACGGGTAGCTCTTGACCTGCTCGATGGTGAACGGCGCGGACGAGCGCTGCGCGTGGACGGGACCGAACGTGGCCGCGACGGCCAGCAGCGCGATGCCGCCGGCGCGCCGCGACAGGGCGACGGTGCTGGGCATGAGGCTCCTCCGTGTGGAACCGCGGGATGGAGCCGAAAGCTACGGCCGCGGCGGGGTCGGAGCAATCCGGAGGGGGATGGCGC
>JADGGV010000022.1 GCA_019689775.1 Gemmatimonadota bacterium | reverse complement strand
CGGCGCGAGGACCGGCGGGACCGGCGCGAGGACCGGCGGGACCGTCGCGAAGACCGGCGTGATCGGCGCGAGGATCGCCGGGACCGCAGGCACTGAGATCCGGTCCGCCAACGCTGTTGGCCGTTCCCGCTCCCGGTGCTGGTGTTCGCACCGGAAAAGCGGGACCGGGTAGACGCCGAGGTGCTTGGGTTTCCCGGGAGCGGGAACGGAAGCGAAAGCGGAACCTACTTGGCGGACTTGGCTTGAACGCCCGGGGGGCGGGCGTCCGCTGGCGCCCGCCCCCCGGGTTTTTCGCGCCCGCGTCGTGCGGCTTCGAACCCTCTCAGGGATAAAGCCGGTACAGCATGCGCGGGAACGGGATCGTCTCGCGGATGTGCGGACGCCCGGTGATCCAGGCGACGGTCCGCTCGACGCCCAGGCCGAAGCCGGAGTGCACGAACGTGCCGTAGCGGCGCAGGTCGAGGTACCAGCCGTAGGCCTCGAGCGGCAGCCCCTGCTCCTGGATGCGCGCGACGAGGCGGTCGAGATCGTCCTCGCGCTGGCTCCCGCCGATGATCTCCCCGAACCCCTCCGGCGCGATCAGGTCGTCGCACAGGACGGTGCGCGGATCGGCCGGGTTCTCCTTCATGTAGAAGGCCTTGGCCTGCTTCGGGTAGTTCATGACGAAGACGGGCTTCTCGTAGATCGAGCCGAGAATCGTCTCGTCGGGCGCGCCGAGGTCGGTCCCCCACTGGATCTCGCTGCCGTGCTGCTGGAGCAGCGCGACGGCGTCGCCGTACTCGAGGCGCGGGAACGGTGGCGTGACCTTTTCGAGCCTGGAGATGTCACGCCCGAGGTACTCGAGTTCGTTCTTACAGCGCTCGAGCGCCCGGCCAACGAGGTAGGAGACCAGCTCCTCCTGGAGCCGCATGTTGTCGTTGGAGTCGTACCACGCCATCTCCGGCTCGACCATCCAGAACTCGGTGAGATGGCGGCGGGTCTTGGACTTCTCAGCGCGGAACGTGGGACCGAACGTGTAGATCTTGCCGAGCGCGGCGGCGGCGGCCTCGCCGTAGAGCTGGCCGGTCTGGGCGAGGTAGGCCTTGTCGTCGAAGTAGTCGACCTCGAAGAGGCCGGCGCCGCCCTCGCCGACGGCGCCGGTCAGGATCGGGGTGTCGACGCGGACGAAGCCACGGTCGTAGAAGAAATCGACGATGGCCTTCTCGACCTCGTTGCGGACCAGCATGATCGCGCGCTGCTGGCTCGAGCGGAGCCAGAGGTGGCGATGGTCGAGGAGGAAGTCGGGCCCGTGCTCCTTCGGTTGGATCGGGTAGTCGTGGCTCGGCCCGAGGATGCGGAGGTCCTGTACGCCGATCTCATAGCCGCCGGGCGCGCGCCGCTCCTCGCGGACCGTGCCCCTCAGCTCGATGCTCGTCTCCAGCGTGAGGGCGCCGAAGCGCTCCCACACGTCCGGCCCGACCTCCTTCTGGAGGACCACCCCTTGGACGATCCCGGTGCCATCCCGCAGCACGACGAATGCGACCTTGCCGTGCGTCCTCGTGGTCTGGACCCAGCCGCGGAGCGTCACGGTCTCGCCGACGTGGGCGCCGAGATCACGGATGCCACTCACCACTGCCATGGACCCCCGCTGCGAATGAACGGTCGAACGGCCGCGTCCGGCGGCGCGGCGCGGAGGAAGCTAGAGCTACCCCGGAGGAGCGTCAATCTGACGCGGGCCACCGGCCTCCTCGCGCTCGCCGCGCTCGGCGCGCTCGCCGGCGGCTGCGCGGTCCGCCGCGAGCCGCTGCCCCGGGACATCCCGACGCTGGAGTGGCCGACCTACCTCGGGAACCTGAGGCGCGCCGGCTACGCCGACGAGCGCGTGCCGGACAGCGTCGAGGTGGCGTGGCGGGCGCATCCGGGGCGCGGCCTCCTCGCCCCGGTGCTGCTGGCCCCGCCGATGGTGTTCGCGACGACCGAGGGGCGCATCGTCGAGGCGCTCGCCGCCGACCAGGGCGCGGTCTACTGGGCGCGGCGCGTCGAGGACTCCATGACCGGCGGCGCCGTGGCGGGCGGCGGGCGGCTGTACGCCGCCACGAGCGACGCCGAGGGCTACGCCTACGCCATCCGCATCGGCAACGGCGGCGTGGCCTGGAAGCGCGGCATGGGCGGCGTGTCCCGACCTCCGCTGCTCGTGCACGACACGCTGTTCCTCGCCTCCGACCGCGCCGGCGTGCACGCGCTCGCGGCCGCCACCGGCGCCGTCCTCTGGCGGACGAAGGTGCCGGCGGCCGCCGAGAGCACGCCGGTGCCGTTCGGCGAGATCATCGCCGTCGCGGCGCGAAACGACTCGATCTACGCACTCCGGCGCGCCGATGGGCGCGTCGTGGCCCGCAGGCCGCTGGGCGGGGGCGCCGCGGCGCCGCCCGCGCTCTCGGGCGACACGCTCTTCGTGCCGCTCCACACGGCCGAGCTCCTTGCGCTCCGGCTGCCGGGCCTCGATACGCTGTTCCGCGTGCGCACGCCGCAGCCCGTGGAGGCGGCGCCGATCGTCGCGCCCGACGGCGGCGTCTACCTGCTGGACCGCGCGGCGGCGGTGTGGCGGATCCCGCCGGGCGAGGCGGCCGTCGAGCGGGTCGTCGCGCTCGACGGCGCGGCCCGGGCCTCGCTGACGCTCGGGCGCGACCGGCTCCTGGTCGGTCGCCTCGACGGGACGCTCTTCGCGCTGCGGTTGGACGGGTCGATCGTGTGGCGGCGGCGGTTCGACGAGTCGATCGTCGCGCCCGTGAGCCTGGCCGGCGGCGCCGTGTACGTGCCGCTGATCGGCGGCACGGTCGTGAAGCTGCGCGATGCGGCCGCGGGCGCGAGAGCGTCCGCTCAGCCGACGTCGTACAACTTCTCGCGCTCGCCGTAGCGGGAGACGAGGACGTCGCGGAACGCCGGGTGCGCCGTCAGCTCCGGGTCGGAGGCGACGAGGGCGCGCGCCTGCTCCCGGGCCCGCAACAGCAGGTCGTCGTCCTTCTCCGGGTCGAAGTGGCGGAAGTCCGGCACCCCGTGCTGCTTCGCGCCGAAGAAGTCGCCCATGCCGCGCAGGCGCAGGTCCGCCCGCGCGATCTCGAAGCCGTCCTCCGTGGCGACGAACGTGCGCAGCCGCGCCGCCTCCCCTTCCCCGTCCGTGACCAGGATGCAGTAGCTCGCGCCGGCGCCACGACCGACGCGCCCGCGGAGCTGGTGGAGCTGCGAGAGGCCGAAGCGCTCGGCGTGCTCGATCACCATCACCGTCGCGTTCGGCACGTCGATGCCGACCTCGATGACCGTGGTCGAGACCAGGATGTCCAGCTCGCCGGCGGCGAAGGCGCGCATGGTGCGGTCCTTCTCCTCGCCCGCCATCTGACCGTGCACCACCCCGACGCGCAGCTCGGGGAACACCTCGGTCCGCAGCCGCTCGTACTCCTCGGTTGCGGCGCGCAGGTCGACCTTCTCCGACTCCTCGACCAGCGGGTAGACGAGGTACGCCTGCCGCCCCTCCGCCACCTGCCCGCGCACGAACTCGTAGATCTTCGCCCGGCTCTGCGGTCCGCGCAGCGTCGTGCGCACCCGCTGCCGGCCGGGCGGCAGCTCGTCCAGCACCGTCAGGTCCAGGTCGCCGTAGAGCGTGAGCGCGAGCGAACGCGGGATCGGCGTCGCCGACATCACCAGCACGTCGGCGCGCTCGCCCAGCTCGGCCAGCGCGCGGCGCTGGTGCACGCCGAAGCGGTGCTGCTCGTCGACGACGGCCAGGCCCAGCCGGTGGAAGCGCACCCGCTCCTGGATCAGTGCGTGCGTCCCGACCGCGATGTGGGCGTCGCCCTCGGCGAGCGCCTGGACGACCTCGCGCCGCTCGGCCGCGCCCAGCCGCCCGGTCACCAGGACGACGCGCACCGGCAGGTCCGCCAGCAGCCGGCGCAGCGTGCGCGCATGCTGCTCCGCCAGGATCTCCGTCGGCGCCATCAGCGCCGCCTGGTAGCCGGACTCGACGGCGAGCAGCATCGCGAACAGGGCGACGACGGTCTTGCCGGAGCCGACGTCGCCCTGCACGAGCCGGTTCATCCGCCGCGGCGACGTCATGTCGGCGAAGATCTCGCGCAGCGCCCGCGTCTGTGCGCCCGTCAAGCGGAACGGAAGCCGGTGGTAGAGCGCGCCGATGAGCGCGTCGGTCCGCACGAACGGCGTGCCCGCGCGCGCCAGGGTCGCGCGATGGTGCGCGCGGGCGTGCAGCAACTGGAGGAAGAACAGCTCCTCGTACGCCAGCCGCCGGCGCCCGCGCTCCGCGTCCGCCAGCGAGGCCGGCCGGTGCATCAGCTCGAGCGCCTCCCGCAGCGGCGGCAGGCCGAGCGCGCGGAGCTGCGCCGGCGGAAACGGCTCCTCGGGCGCGATCGCCTCCAGGAGCGGATCGAGGTTCGCCTCGAGGATCGCGCGGAGCTGGCGCTGCGAGAGCCCCTCCGTCGAGGGGTAGATCGGCAGGACGACGCCGCGCGCGTCGCCGGCCTCGTCCGCGCGGCCGAGGATGATGAACTCGCGCGGCTGGATCTGACGCCGGTGGAACTTGCGGACCGGCCCCGCGACGAGGAGGAGGTCGCCGCGCCGGATCGAGCGGTCGAGGAACGGCTGCCCCGGCCACGCGCACTCGATGAGCCCCGTCGCATCGCGGATGACCGCCTGGAAGATGCGCAGCCCGGGCCGCGTCAGGATCACGCCCTTGCTCACCACCTCGCCGATGAGCGTCGCCTCCATCCCGGGCTCGGCCGACTTGATCGGCAGCACCGTGCTCGCGTCCTCGTAGCGACGCGGCACGTGGAAGAGCAGATCGCGGGCGCTCCTCACCCCCAGTCGCGCGAGCTGCTCGGCGCGCTTCGGCCCGACGCTCTTCAGGAACTGCGCCGGGCGGTCCAGGGGCGAGATCGCGGCCCGCGGCATCGCCTCAATCGGTCAGCACCTCGCGCGCGAATTCCCGCGCGTCGAACGGCTCCAGGGCATCGATCCCCTCCCCCGTGCCGATCAGCTTCACCGGGATCCCGAACTCCTCCCTCAGCGCGACGACGATCCCGCCCTTCGCCGTGCTGTCCAGCTTGGCCAGCACGAGGCCGGAGAGCTTCAGCGCCTGGCTGAACGTCCGCGCCTGCGCCGTCGCGTTCTGACCGACGGTAGCGTCCAGCACCAGCAGCGTCTCGTGCGGCGCACCCTCGATCTTCTTCGCCACCACGCGCTCCACCTTCGCCAGCTCCGCCATCAGGTCCGACTGCGTGTGCAGGCGCCCCGCCGTATCGATCAACACGACATCCACGGCACGCGAGCGGGCCGCGTCAATGGCGTCGAAGGCCACCGCGGCCGGATCCGCGCCCGGCTGCGCGCCGACGAAGTCGACGCCGGCGCGGTCGGCCCAGAGCCGGAGCTGCTCGATCGCGCCGGCCCGGAACGTGTCGCCGGCCGCGAGCAGCACGCGGCGCCCCTGCTTGCGCAGGCGGTACGCCAGCTTCCCCGTGGTCGTCGTCTTCCCCACACCGTTCACGCCGACCATCAGGAAGACGGTCGGCCCGGCGCCCGGCGCCGCGAACCGCAGCGCCGTGTCCTCCCCGCCCGCGCGCAGGATGCCGAGGATCTCCCGCTCCACGGTCTCCAGGAACTCCCGCTCCGTGCGGATCCGCCCCTTTCGCGACAGGTCCTCGACCACGTCGGTCAGCCGCAGCGTGGCCTTCACGCCAAAGTCGTTGGCCAGGAGCAGCTCCTCCAGGCGTTCGAGCGAGCCCTGGTCCAGCCCCTTCATCGCCACCGTCGCGTCCATGAACGCGACGTCCTTGATCCGCTGCCAGAGCGACTTCCGCTCCCCCTCGCGCTTGAAGAGACGAGCCATGTATGTCCGTGTGGTGTGGTTCGTGGTCGTTTCGCTGGATTACCCCGCGGCCCCCCGCCCGTGACCGCCCGCGCCGACGCACGCAGGCGGCCGGCGGCGTACCTCGCAGGCCGCCGGCCGGGCTGCGCCGGGTGCCTACGCGCGCGGGCGGCCGACGCTCCGGCCCGTGTCACGCGGCGGCGCGCCGGCGCGGCGCGTCACCGGCCGGCGCTCCGCGACCTCGCGGCTCCGGGACCCGTCGCCAAGCTCCAGGGCCGGCCGGACGCCGCGCCTACCGCAGCCCCCAGCGCCGTCGCAGCACCCACTCCGTCGACAGCAGGAGCAGGATCAAGATATACGGGATCGGCGTGGCGTGGATCGGGCGCCCCTGGCCGTGCGTCGCGTCCTCGGGTCCGACGCCGGTGCCGGCGGCCCGCAGCGAGCGGCTCACGACGAGCGGGCGGACGAATTCCGGTGAATAGCTCTCGACCGTGAACGCGCCCCCCGCGGCGGCGACCTGCTTCCCGCCGGCAAACGCCCGAGCCGCGTAGCGGTAGTGGCCGGGCGCGAGCGCGGCGAGCGTCGCGGTATCGCCGGCAGCGACGGGGAGCGTCGTGTCCGCCGCCGCCGCTCCCGCCTCCGTCCGGATGCTCAGCCGCACGGAGTCGGCGGCGAGGCCGGCCGTGCTCCATTGGATCGCCTGGCCGCGCGGGACGGAACGCTCCACGGGTTGGATCGCCACGGCGGCCAGCGGGCGGCGCTCCTGCACCAGCCAGCCGCCGAGGGCGCTCCAGAGCCGGCGGTAGAGGTCGCGGCCGTCGCCGGTGCGGAACGCCCACTGCCAATACCCTTCCCCCGTGGCGACGACCCACCGGCGCCCGGCCGTCGTGCCCGCGAGCGCGATCGGGCTCGCCGGCCCGCCCCGGCGGCCGCGGCCGGCCAGGAGCGGGGCCCAGCTCCCGGCCGGCGCCTCGACCGGCCTGAGCGATGCCAGCGGCGGGATCTCATCCGTCGGCGGGAGCGGCGTGAGCAGCGGCGCGAGCGGCGAGGGCGGCACCGCCGAGGAAAGATACCACTCCGCCGGGACAGGCGCGCCGAGCGTGACCGGAAGCCCCACGTCCGCGCCCGTCCCGCTCGGGAAGGCGAGCACGCGCGCGCTCGAGCGGGCGGCCTCCTTCGCCCACGCCGGCGCGTCCGGCCCGACGCCGTGCAGCACGACCAGCTCCGCCTCGGCGAGCGCGCGCCGCACGTCCGCATCGCCGGCGGGATGGCCGGACTCCAGCCCGCCCCCGACCGTCACGTACCGGCCGGGCGCGATCTGGAGGAAGCCCCGGACCGGCAGCCCAACGGCCTGCTCCAGCACCGGCGCCAGGAAGCGCGGCTCCCAGTCGGGCCGGAACGAGATCAGCGCGATCCCCGCCGGATGATCGCCGACGAAGACGTAGACGCTGCGCGAGTCGTCGGCCGCCACGTCGTCGCCCCCCTGGATCGCGACGTCGTAGCGGACGACGCCACCGCCCTTCGGCGCCTCGGGCGTGAACGTGAGCGTCGCCGCGGCGAGCCGCCCCGGCGCCGGCGTGGCCACCGCCTGCTGCGCCAGGACCTTCCCGCCCTGCCGCACCATGACCGTGACCGGCCCGCTCGTCCCCGGCGTCGCCGCCACGCCGACGCGGATCGAGAACGGCTTGCCACCTTCCGCCCACGGCGCCGCCTCGACCTCCGCCAGTGCGCGATCCGGCACCGGCGCATCCGCGACCCGGCGCACCTCCACATCGAGGCCGAGCCGGGGCAGCCAGCGCGCGACCGCCGCCGTATCCTGGATCCCGCCGTCCGTGATGACGACCGCCTTGCCGACGCCCGCCTCGGAGGCCGCCTGGAGCGCCGGAAGCAGCCGCGATTCGCGGGCCACCGGCGTGAGCGCGGCAAGCGAGTCGGCCGGCACCGGCCGCGGCGTCTCGCCGAACAGCAGGATCGGGCCGCCGACGCGCCGCGCCTCGGCCACCGCGCGCTGCCAGCGCGTGCCACCGCCCGCCGCCGGGAGCTGCATGCTCAGCGACGCGTCCACCAGCGCCATCGTGCGCCGCCCGGCGCGCGAGGCCGCCGGCAGCCGCGGATCGAAGAGGAGCAGCAGGATGGCCGCGAGCGCGACCCAGCGGAACGCGATCAGCAGCGAGCGGCCGGGGCCCGCCGTCTCCCGACGGCGGTAGACGAAGAACACCACGCCGAGCGCCGCCAGCGCCGCCAGCCCGTACAACAGCCAATTCACAACGTCCATCGCGTTCGCACCATCCAAGAAAGAGAAGCCCGCCGGCTGACGCCGGCGGGCTCTCGTCGGACCCTCCCCGCGTGAGCCGGGAGCGGCCTACCGTCCCTCGTCGTCCGCCGATACGGCCGACGCGCGCTCGCGCTGTGCAAGCTGCGCACCCGGCCGACGCACCGCCGCCTCCAGGAGCGGGAGCCGCTCCGCGACGATCGCCTCGAACCGCCGCCGCACGTCGCCGGCCAGCTTGCCGGCCAGCGGCAGCTTCGCCGTGCGCATGTCCACCGCCTGGCCGTTCCGGCGCAGCTCGTAGTGCAGGTGCGGCGCCGTCGCCAGGCCCGTCGCCCCGACGTAGCCGATCACCTCGCCCTGCGCGACGTGCTTCCCCACCCGCAGCCCGCGCGCGAAGCGGCTCAGGTGCGCGTAGCGCGTGCTGTAGCCGCCGCTGTGCCGGATCTCGACCACGTTGCCGTACCCGCCGCGCTGCCCCGCCCCGACGACGGTGCCGTCCGCCGTCGCCTTGACCGGCGTGCCGTACCGGGCGCCGAAGTCGGTGCCCAGGTGCGCGCGGTAGATCCCGAGGATCGGGTGGTAGCGCCGCCAGGCGAACGTGGACGTCACGCGCACGTAGTCGACCGGGTACTTCCGGAACCCGCGCCGCAGCGAGTTGCCCTGCTCGTCGTAGTAGCCGCCCCGGACGCCGCCGCCCTCGTAGAAGAAGGCACGCAGGGCCTTGCCCTTCGTGTCCATCTCCGCCGCCAGGATGCGGTGCTCGCGCGCGGTGCCGTCCGGGCGGGACTCGCGCTCGTAGACGAGCCGATACGCATCACCCGGCTGGATCTCGTGCGCGAAATCCAGCTTGTACGCGTAGATCTCCGCCAGGTCGGAGACGAGCTGGAGCCGCTCCGCCGGCGGCACGCCGATCGCGTCGTCCTCCGCCAATGCTTCGTACAGCGTGCGCCCGGATTCGATCCGTCCCGACACGTAGACGGTGTCCAGCTTCGTCGGCGTCAGCAGCACGCGCCCCTCCCACCCGCTCGCGCCGCGCGTGAGCTGGACCGTGCTGTCCCGGTTCAGCCGCAGCTCGACCGCGCGCATCGACCCATCCCGGCTCCAGCGGCGCACCGTGACCTCCGCGCCCGGCGCCAGCAGCCGCGGGTTGCGCTGCTGGCGCAGCGTGAGCAGCAGGTCGGTCAGCTCGGAGCCCGTCAGCGCGGCCTTCTCGAGCAGCCCGCCGAGCGTCTCCCCCCGTTGGAGCACGCGGGTCTCGACGTGCTCCAGCGGCGGCGCGTAGAACGGCGCCAGCGTCGGCGGCTCCAAGCGCGCGGCCGCCCCACGCGACCGCGGCCCCAGCATGGCCAGCAGGCCGAGGCTGAGCGCCGCGATCGCGCCGACGGCAAGGATCCGGCGGTACGGGTTCGCCATCAAACCCCCTCGTCGACTACGAGAAGCCGCCCTCAGTCCATCTGACGGCGGATGAACGTCGGAATGTCCAGATCGTGGAGCTGCGAGCGCGCGATCGAGCGCGCGGGCGGCCGGCTGAACGGCACGGTCTCCGGGAGCGGCTGGACCCGGGCCGCGGACGCCGCCGGCGCCGCGGCGGCGCCGTGGACGATGGCCGACGCGTGGTGGACCGGCGCCATCGGGCGGCCGGCGCCGAACGGCGCGCGGAGCACGTTGTCGGCGAACGGCTCGTCCTCCGCGCCGGCGAGCCCCGTCGCGATCACCGTCACCCGGACCTCGCCCTCGAGCGTCGGGTCGTGCACCGCGCCGAAGATGATCTCGGCGTCGTCGCCGGCGGCCTCCTGAATGATAGAGGCGATGGTGGTCACCTCGTCAATGGTCAGGTCCATGCCGCCGGTGATGTTGATGAGCACGCCGGCCGCGCCCTCGATGCTGACGTTGTCGAGCAGCGGCGAGGAGATCGCCTCCTGCGCGGCCTCCACGGCGCGGTTCTCGCCCCGGGCGTGGCCCGTCCCCATCAGCGCCGGACCGCGGTTCATCATCACGGTCCGCACATCGGCGAAGTCGACGTTCACCTCGCCGGTCACGTGGATCAGGTCGGAGATCCCCTGCGTCGCGTGGAGCAGCACCTCATCGGCCTTCTTCAGCGCCTCGCGGAACGAGGTGCCCTTGCCGACGACGGACAGCAGCCGCTCGTTCGGCACGACGATCACAGTATCGGCACACCGCTTCAGCTCCGCGAGCCCCTGCTCGGCCTGCCGCATCCGCTTCTTCCCCTCGAAGAGGAACGGCTTCGTCACGATGCCGATCGTGAGCGCGCCCAGCTCGCGCGCGATCTCGGCGATGATCGGCGCGGCGCCCGTCCCGGTGCCGCCCCCCATCCCCGCCGTGATGAAGACCAGGTCCGCGCCCTCCAGCACCTTGGCCACCTCGTCGCGGTTCTCCTCGATGGCCTGCCGCCCGATCTCCGGCCGCGCCCCCGCGCCCAACCCGCGCGTGAGCTGCTTGCCGATCTGCACCTTCACCTGCGCCTGCGAGTTCTTCAGCGCCATCGCGTCCGTGTTGACGCTGATGAACTCGACGCCCTCCAACTGCTCGTCGATCATCCGGTTGACCGCGTTGCCGCCGCCACCACCCACGCCGACGACCTTCATCTTGGCGTTCTGCGCGACGGAATCCTCGAACTCGAAGATCATCATGCCTCCACCCTCCTGTGGGTGACCCGCCCGGGCATCGGGGCCCGGGCGCGGACGAACGGGTTGGACGACCAGGGTGACCGCAGCGGCCGGAGCCGCGAAACGCTCAGAAGAACTCCTTCAGCCAGGCGACGAGCTTCCCCATCGCGCCCTCCGCGAAGCCGGCCACCGCGCCGACCTGCGCGTTCTTGCCGACGCCGTAGAGCACCAGCCCCGCGGCCGTCGCGTACTGCGGGCGGCTGACCGCGTCGGTCAGCCCCGTCAGCCCGGTGGCGGCCGTGCCGACGCGCACCGGCAGCCCGAACACGTGCTGCGCCACGTCGACCGTCCCGGGGAGCGCGGCGCCGCCGCCCGTGAGCACCACGCCGGCGCCGAGCCGGCCGGTCTCGCCGGCGTGCTCCACCTCCCGCGCGACGAGCCCGAGGATCTCGTCCAGGCGCTGCTCGATGATGTGCGCGATCAGCTCGCGCGTGACCTCGCGCCGCGTGCCCGGGCCCGGGCCGGGCAGTTCCACGGTCTCGCGCGGATCGACCATCGCCGAGAACGCCACGCCGTAGCGCTCCTTCGCCTTTTCCGCCTCGGCGTAGGTGATCGACAGCCCCTTCGAGAGGTCGTTCGTGACCGTGCCGCCGCCCCACGGGATCGTCGACAGGTGGCGCATCTTCCCGTCGCGGAAGACCGCCACGTCCGTGTACGCGCCGCCGATGTCGACGAGCGCGACGCCGACGTCCTTCTCGTCCTCGCTCAGGACCGCGAGCGCGGTGGCGAGCGGCGCGTGCACCAGCCCCTCGATGCGGTAGCCCGCGCGGTGGACCGCCCGCGTCAGGTTCTGGTTGACGTTGATGTTGCTGGTGACGATGTAGACCTCCGCCTCCAGGCGCGTGCCCGCCATCCCGAGCGGGTCGCGGATGCCGCGGCGGGAGTCGACGATGTACTCCTGCGGCAGCACGTGCAGCAGCTCGCGGTCGGCCGGGATCGCCACGGCCCGCGCCACGTCGTGCACGCGCCGGACGTCGGCGCTCGAGATCTCCCGGTCGCCGCCCACGGCGACGACGCCCGTCGACGTCGTGGCGTGCACGTGCTCGCCGGACGTGCCGACCCACACGCGGTCGACCGTGACGCCCGCCATCAGCTCGGCCTCCTTGAGGCAGGCCTTCACGGCGGCGGCCGTGCCGTCGATGTCGGCGGTCGGATCCCGCCGCATCGCGCCGGTGCGCGAGAGCCCGACGCCGAGGATACGGACGACGGGGAGCCGCGGCTCGCCGGTCACTTCGGCGATTACGGCGCAGGTCTTCGTCGACCCGATTTCGAGCCCCGTCACGAGGTTCGGACGCATGTCTATTCGCGGCCCCGCTGCGGATTGAAGGTGACGACGACCTGGTCGGCGAAGCGCGCGTCCACGCGCCGCGCGCGCGTCAGCTCGCCGCGCGCCGCCAGGTGCTCCAGCGTCTGCTCCAGGCGCTCCAGGGCGCTCACACTCGGATTCGCCGGGATCCACAGCTCGACGCCCGCCGCGGAACGAAGCCGCAGTCGCACGGCCTGGTCCGGCGCCGGCGTCGCCTCCGAGATCGCGGCGGCCAGTCCCGGCTCGTGGCGCCGGATCGCATCGAGCGCACCCAGCACGCGCAGCACGTGCACGTTCCGGATGCGGTGGTTCGCCGTGCTCGCCACGGTCGGCACGACCGGCACGTCGGGCACCGCGCCGGTGGCGGGCATCGGCAGCAGCACGCCGCGGGCGTCGACGGGCTCCAGCGCCGGCACGGCCGCCAGCGCCACCGGCTCGGCCTCGGTGATCCGGATGATGAGCCGCGCCGGCACCTTCCGCTCGATCCGCACGTCGGCGACCTGCGGCAGCCGGAGCAGCCGCTCGCGCCACGGCTCCGGATCGTCGAAGACCGTCGCCTCGCTCGTGATCCCGCTCGCCCGCAGCACCTCGTCGGGCGAGAGATCGCGCGTCCCCGTCACCTCGACGCGCTGGACACGGAACGCCTCGAGGCCCCGCAGCCAGTGCGGCGCCGCCGCCGCCGCGCCGGTCGCCAGGGCGGCGACGCCCAGCACCACCACCCAGCGGATCAGCCCGCCGTTCACGACCCCGCTCCCCGCCGCAGCCGCGCCACCAGCGCCTGGGCCGCCGCGTCGATGCTCCCGGCGCCCATGGCGATGCACACGTCGCCGGGGCGCAGCGCCTCCGCGAGCGCGTCCGGCAGCGAGGCGATGTCGGCGTGGTAGCGCACGCCACGCCCGCCGGCGCGCCGCGTCGCATCCACGATCAGCTCCCCGGTCACGCCCGGCATCGGCGCCTCGCGCGCCGCGTAGACGCCGGTCACCCACACGGCGTCCGCCGCCGCGAGCGCGCGGCCGAACGCCTCCGCGAAGTCCCGCGTCCGGCTGTAGAGGTGCGGCTGGAACGCCGCCACCAGGCGCCGGCCGGGGAACGCGTGACGCGCCGCCGTCAGCGTCGCCTCGATCTCGGTCGGGTGGTGCGCGTAGTCGTCCACGACGGCGATCCCGCCCACTTCGCCCAGCTCCTGGAAGCGCCGCGCGACGCCGCGGAAGCCCGCCAGCGCGCGTTGCGCGGCCTCGAGGTCCGCGCCCAGCTCCCGCGCGGCGGCGAACGCGCCGAGCGCGTTGCGCACGTTGTGCAGCCCCGGCACCGCCAGCGTCACGGCGCCGAGCACCTCGCCGTGGTCGACGACGGTGAAGCGGCTGCCACGGGGGCGCAGCTCGATGTCCACGGCGCGCAGCCCCGCACCGGCGCCGGTGCCGTACGCCAGGCGGCGCGGCCCGGTGATGCGGTCGAGCACACGGCGCGCGCCGGCGTCGTCCACGCAGGCCACGACCAGCCCCTCGGCGGAAACCCTCCCGGCGAACTCCGCGAACGCGTCCTCCACGGCGTCGAGCGAGCCGAAGACGTCCAGGTGGTCCGCCTCGACGGTCGTCACCACGGCGACGGCGGGCTCGAGCGTCAAGAACGAGCGGTCGTACTCGTCGGCCTCCACGACGAACAGGCCCATCGACCCGGCCCGAAGCCCGCTCCCCCACGCCGGGACCTTCCCCCCAACGATGCCGGTCGGATGCAGGCCGGCCGCCTCCAGGATCAACGTCGCCATGGCCGTGCTCGTGGTCTTGCCGTGCGTCCCCGCCACGGCCACCACGCGCCCCCGGTTGACCAGCGAGCCCAGCGCCTGCGCCCGCTTCAGCACCGGGATGCCCCGCCGGCGTCCCGCGTTCAGCTCCGGGTGGTCCTGCGGAACCGCCGCCGTGACCACGACCGCCACCGCCTCGGCGACGTGCGCGGGGTCGTGCCCCTCGACGATGTCGGCGCCCAGGGCGCGGAGCGTCTCCCCCCCCGGCGCGAGGTGGAGGTCACAGCCGCTCACGCGGCCGCCGGCGCGGAGCACCATCTCCGCCAGCGCGCTCATCCCCGCGCCGCAGATGCCCATGAAGTGGACCGGCCCGCGACGCGCGAGGGCGAGCAGGTCCGCCGCCGCAGCCGCGACTGGGTGCGCGGACGACGCCGGCGGCAACGCGCCGTCCCGCCCGCGGGCTCCCGCACCGTCGCGCTCCCGGTCCATGCGGTCGTCGCTCATCACGCCACCAGCTCCAGCAGATGCTCCGCGATGCGTCGCGCCGCCTCCGGCCGGGCGCGCTCGAGCGCCCGCGCCGACATGCGCGCGCGAAGCGCGTCGTCCGTAGCCAGCGAGCGGAGCGCATCCCACAACCGCTCCGGCGTCAGCTCGCGCTCCGGCAGGTGGAGCGCGGCGCCGGCCGCCGCGAGCGCCCGCGCGTTGTGCTCCTGGTGGTCCGCCGCCGCGGCCGGGAACGGCACCAGCACGGCCGGGATCCCCCAGGCCAGCAGCTCGGCCGTCGCCATGGCGCCGGCCCGGGACACCGCGACGTCGGCGGCCGCGAGCGCCCGGGGCATGTCCTCGATGTAGCCCCGGGCGTGGACCCAGTCGAGGCCGAGCGCGGCCAGGCGGTCCTGCACCCCGGCGAAGTGGGTCGGTCCGGTCGCCCACAGGATCTCGAGCCGCTCCGGGCGGCGCGGAGCCTCCCCCGCCCGCACGGCCCGCAGCGCGCCGAGCAGCGCCTCGTTGACCGCGCGTGCGCCCTGGCTCCCGCCCACGACCAGCACCACGAGGGCGTCCGCGGCGAGGCCGAACTCCGCGCGACACGCGGCGCGGTCCAGCGACCGGTCCGGCGGCCGGATCGGGTTGCCCTCGTCGTAGATCCGCGTGGCGCGGCCGGGCTTCAGGTGCCGGCGCGCCTCCGGAAAGCCGAGGTGCACCTGCCGCGCCCAGCGCGCGAGCAGTCGCGTCGTCAGCCCCGGGAACGAGTTCTGCTCCTGGACCGCGACCGGGATCCCGCGCAGCAGCGCGAAGAGGCACGCCGGCCCGCTCGCGTAGCCGCCGGTGCCGACGACGAGCGCCGGGCGCACACGCCGGAACACCCGGCTCAGGCCGATGAGGCTCCGCGCCATCGCCGCCGGCAGCCGCCAGTTGCGCCACGGCCGCTCTCGGTACAGCGGCCGCAACGGCAGCAGCGTGTGCGGCACGCCCTCGCGCGGAAGCACGCGCGCCTCGACGCCGCGCTCCGCGCCCACGAAGTGCACCTCCGTGCCGGGGCGCTCGGCCTGCACCGCCGCGCCCAGCGCCAACGCCGGGTAGAGGTGCCCACCCGTGCCGCCGCCCGCGAAGAGCACCGTCGTCAACCCTCCCTCCCGTCCGCCGCCCGCGCGATGCTCATGAGCGTGCCCACCGCCGCCATGCACACGAGCACGCTCGACGGGCCGTACGACATGAACGGGAGCGTCACCCCCGTCGTCGGCACCAGCGCCATGTCGACGGCCATGTGCAGGAAGCCTTGCACCGCAATCAGGTTCGTGAGCCCCACCGCCAGCAGGAAGCCGAACAGGTCCGGCGCCTGCTTGGCGATCCGGTAGCCGACGAGCGCGAACGCGCCGTACAGCAGCACCAGCGCGACGAGCGCCACGAAGCCGAGCTCCTCGCCGATCATCGCGAACAGGAAGTCGTTGTGCGGCTCCGGCAGGTAGCCGAACTTCTGGAGCCCGCGCCCGAAGCCGCGGCCAAAGAGGCCGCCGCTCCCCACCGCGATCAACGACTGGTTGATCTGGTAGCTAATCCCGGTCGCGTCGTTGGACGGGTCCAGGAACGCGGCGACGCGCTTCATGCGGTACGCCGCCCCCTGCACCTGCGTCCACAGCACCGGCAGCCCCACGACGGCCAGCAGGATGAAGTGGCCGATGCGCGCGCCGCCGGCGAAGACGACGAGCGCGCCCATCAGCACCACCAGCATCGCACTCGACAGGTTGGGCTGTAGCAGGATGAGCAGCGCGACGACGCCCCAGATTGTCAGGAACGGCAGCAGCCCGCGCGTCAGGCTGGGCAGCCGGTCCTGCTTCTTCACCGCCAGCATCGCCGTCCAGACGACGACGGCGAACTTCGCCCACTCGCCGGGCTGCACGTGCAGCGGGCCGAGGCCGATCCACCGGCGCGCACCGTTCACCCGCGGCGCGAGCGCCTCCGTCCCCGGCAGGATCGTGACCAGCAGCATGGCCAGCGTGGCGAACAGGATCGGCCAGGCCCAGAGCCGGAGCCGCCGGTAGTCCAGCAGCGCGGCGGCGACGAGCAGGACGAAGCCGAGCGCCGCGCCCAGCGCCTGTCGGACGACGAAGTAGTAGTCCGGCAGCCCCTTCGACGTCGCCATGATCGCGCTCGCGCTGTAGACCATCACCATCCCGAAGCAGAGCAGCGCGAACGTCAGCAGGAGCAGCGCGGCGGCCTCCCAGCCGGTGCCGATGCGCGAGGCGGCGCGACCGGACGGGTCGCCCCAGGTCACCGCGGCGCTAGCCGCCATGGCGCACCTCCGCGACCTGCCGCGCCAGCTCCTTGAAGCGCCGGCCCCGCTCCTCGTAGCCGGTGAACATGTCGAAGCTCGAGCACGCCGGGGACAGCAGCACCGCATCACCCGGGTGCGCCAGGCTCGAGGCGTGCTCGACCACGTCCTCGAACGACCCGTCGATGCGCTCGACGCGTACCGCCCCATTCAGGTCCCGCTCGATGAGCGGCGCCGCCTCGCCGTAGGCGATCACCGCCCGCACGCGATCCCGCAGCTCCGGGAGCATCGACGTGTACGGTTCGCCCTTGTGCCGCCCGCCCAGCAGGAGCACGAGCGGCCGCTGCACGCTCCGCAAGGCGACGAGCGTGGAGGCGACGTTCGTTGCCTTCGAGTCGTTCACCCAGAGCACGCCATCCCACTCGCCCACGATCTCGAGCCGGTGCTCGAGGCCGCGGAAGCTGCGCAGCCCGTCCCGGATCGCCACCACCGGCGCGCCCGCGAGCGCCGCCGCGAGCGAGGCCGCGAGCGCGTTCGCCACGTTGTGCTCGCCGAGCAGACGCAGCTCGTCCGCCCGCAACAGCGGCAGGTCCCAGGACCCGAGCCGCATCGCGAGCACGCCGTTGGCGATGAACGCGCCCAGCTCGCCGCGCGCCGGGCGGCTGCGCGTGCGGAACAGGTAGCGCCGGCCGAGGGCCGCGTCGGCGAGCGAGAGGACGGCCGCGTCCTGGCCGTTCAGCACCCAGGCGCTCTCGTCGGTCGAGTTCTTGAAGAGCCGCGCCTTGTCGGCGTAGTACGCCTCGACGCTCGCGTAGCGGTCGAGATGGTCCGGCGAGAGGTTCGTGACCACGCCGATCCGTGGCGCGAACGACTCGGTCCCCGCGAGCTGGAACGAGCTGGCCTCGACCACGACCCAGTCGGGCGCCTTCTCGTAGAGCGCGACCTCGGAGAGCGCCAGCCCGATGTTCCCCGCCGCGACGGCGTGCACGCCGGCCGCGCGCAGCAGGTGCGCCGCGAGCGCCGTCGTCGTGCTCTTGCCGTTCGTCCCGGTGACCGCGATGACCGGCGAGCGCAAATGGCAGAACCCGAACTCCAGCTCGGAGATCCGCGGCACGCCCGCGAGCCGCGGATCGCTCAGCACCGGCGCCGTCGGCGGGATCCCCGGGCTGACCACCAGCAGCTCGCATTCGGCCAACCGCTCGGCCGTGTGCCCGCCCAGCTCCACCTCGCCACCCGCCATCTCGATGGCCTCGGCCGCCTCCACCGCAGCGCTCGACGCCCCCGCGTCGGACGCGAACACGCGCTCGCCGGCCGACAGCGCCAGCAGCGCGGCCGCCCGGCCGCTCCGCGCCAGCCCTAGGATCCCGATGCGTCGGCCGCTCATCGAAGCTTCAGCGTCCCGAAGGCGATGAGAGAGAATAGCAGGCCGAGGATCCAGAACCGCGTGATGATCTTGCTCTCGGCCCAGCCGGCCTTCTCGAAGTGGTGATGCAACGGCGCCATCTGGAAGAGTCGCATGCCTCGGCCATACCGCTTGAGCGTGTACTTGAAGTAGCCCACCTGGAGGATGACCGAGAGCGCCTCGATGACGAAGATCCCGCCCACGAAGACGAGCAGGAACTCGATCTTCAACAGGATCGCGGCGGCGCCGATCGCGCCGCCCAGCGCCAGCGAGCCGGTGTCCCCCATGAACACCTCCGCCGGGTGCGCGTTGTACCAGAGGAACCCGAGCGCGCCGCCGGCCAGCGCGACGCAAAAGATCGCCAGCTCCCCGGCGCCGGGGAGGTAGAACAGCCCCAGGTAGGTCGAGGTGTCGATGCGCCCGATCAGGTACGCGAAGACGGCGAAGCTCGCCGCCGCGATCGCCGACAGCCCGGCCGCCAGCCCGTCCAGGCCGTCCGTCAGGTTCACGGCGTTCGAGCTGCCGGCCAGGACGAACATGACCCACGGGATGAAGAGCGGCGCCCACATCTCGAGGTGGTACTCGGCCAGGAATGGCAGGCTCGTCCAGTTCGGCGGCACCGTGCCCCAGATCGGCGCGAACAGCAGGTACACGCCGACGAGCGCGCCGATCAGCCCCTGCCCCACCAGCTTGTAGCGGCCGACCAGCCCCTCCGTGCGCCGCCGCACCACCTTCAGGTAGTCGTCGAGGAAGCCGAGGGCGCCCATCCACACCAGCACCAGCAGCACGATCTGGACGTAGTGGTTGGTCAGGTCCGCCCAGAGGAGCGTCGCCACGATGCACGAGATGATGATCAGCACGCCGCCCATCGTCGGCGTGCCGGCCTTGGCCAGGTGCGTCTCCGGCCCCTCGGTGCGCACGACCTGCCCGAAGCGCAACGTGCGAAGCCAGCGGATGACGGCGGGCCCCATGGCGAACGACAGGATGACGGCGGTCGCCATGCCGCCCGCCGCCCGGAACGTGATGTAGCGAAAGAGGTTGAAGATGATGTACCGGTCGGCCAGCGGCGCGAACAGATGATAGAGCACCCGTCACTCTCCCGTCCCGGGCGCGGCCCCCTCACCCCCCCCCCCCGCCGCGGCCCCGGGGGGCGGCGCGGGGGGGCGCCCCGGGGGGGGGGCCGCGGGCCCCCC
>JADGGV010000472.1 GCA_019689775.1 Gemmatimonadota bacterium | reverse complement strand
CCCCCCCCCCACAACCCCCCCCGCGCGCGGGGGGGGGGGGGCCGGGCGGGGCCCCCCCCCCCCCCCCTGGAGTCCCCGGATGTCGATGCCGAACGCTCGCGCTTGGATCGCGGCGGCCACCCTCGCCGCCAACACCGCCTGCTACTCCTACAGCGTCGTCCGCCCGACCGATGTGCCGGCCGGCGCGCCGGTCCGCGCCGAGCTGGTGCGGGACGCCGCCGCCCGACTGGCCGAGCGCCGGGGGCGGATGGACGGCACGCTCTCCGCCCGCTTCGTCGCGGCCACCGCCGACACGCTGGTCCTGGACGTCCTCTACCCGCGTGATCTCTCGGCGGCGACCGCCCAGCCGCTCTACGACCGGCTCGAGCT
Source organism: Gemmatimonadota bacterium (assembly GCA_019689775.1). Classification (GTDB taxonomy): domain Bacteria; phylum Gemmatimonadota; class Gemmatimonadetes; order Longimicrobiales; family RSA9; genus JADGGV01. The sequence continues at coordinate 3,148 of JADGGV010000472.1, read as the reverse complement.
GGCGACGTCGGAGGTGCGCCGCCTCGAGGTGCAGCGCCTGAACCGCGGCCGGACCGCCGCCGTCGCCGGCCTTGGCGCCGCCGCGGCCGCCGTCCTCGTCGCCGCCCTCTTCGGCGAGCACGAGCACGCCGGCGGTACGAACGGCACGAAGCCCGGCAACAAGCTCGTCGTGCCCGTCTTCCCCTGACCGGGGCTCAGCCGCCGAGCGCCTCGCGCGCCAGGCGGTTGGCCTCGCGCCCCTCGAAGCGCCCCTTGATGCGCGGCGCGATCCGCGCCATCACCGCCCCGATGCTCGACGCGCCGCCGGCGATCGCCTCCTGGATCATCGTGCGGACCTCGGCCTCGGACAGCGCGGCCGGCAGGTAGGCCGACAGGATCGCCGCCTCGGACTCCTCCTTCGTCGCCAGCTCCGTGCGGGCGCCGGCGCGCATCTGCTCCGCGGCCTCGCGCCGCCGCTTGATCGCCGACGTGAGCACGCCCACCACCTCGTCGTCCGACAGCTCGTGGCCGACGTCGATCTCCTTGTTGCGGATCTCGGACAGCGTGGTCGTCAGCAGGAGGGTGCGCAGCTTGTCGCGCGAGCGGCGCGCCGCGTTGAGGTCGTCGCGCAGGCGGTCCTTGAGCGTCTGGGCCATGGGTCCGGTCCTCGAGGACGGCTCAGCCGGGCGGCCAGCCGAGGTGCCGACCGCCGAGCACGTGCAGGTGGATGTGGTCGACGGACTGCCCCGCGTCGGGGCCCGTGTTCATCACCAGGCGGTAGCCGGCGTCGGCCAGCCCCTCCGCGGCGGCGATCTCGCGCGCGGCGAGGAATAGCGCGCCGACCAGCGCGGCGTCGGCCGCCGCGAGCGCGTTCACCGATGCGATGTGCCGGCGCGGGACGACGAGCACGTGCACCGGCGCCTGCGGGTTGATGTCGCGGAACGCCACCGTCTCCTCGTCCTGACGCACGACCTTGGCCGGGATCTCCCCGGCCACGATTCGACAGAACAGGCACGCTCCGTTCGACACCCTCCGCCTCCTTCCGAGCCGCTCTCATCGGGCTATGGTCGCGCCCCGCGAAGCATGGCACCGTCGCGCTCCACCCGCAAGACGGAGGTGCGTCCATGGATATCGAGGCCCGGGCCGCGGCCGTGCTGGCCGGCTCCGGCGAGCCGCTCGTCCCGCTCTCCCGCCTGCACCGCGCGCTGGCCGGCGAGTCCGGCCCCGAGCTCGGCTCCCCGCTCCAGCTCCGCGAGCGGCTGCGAGGTCGGCCGGACCTCTTCCTCGTGCTGGAGCGCCCCGCCGCGCTGCCGGGCACGGAGGGCTGGTCGGAGGCGGATCGCGCCCGCTACGAGGACGCGCTGCGCGCCGCCGGCGCGGAGCCCTCCACGCTCGTGGCGGTGATCGGGCCGGCCGAGGCCCTCACGATCCGCGGCGGCGCCGTGGTGCGCGAGGTCGGCGCGACGCTGGCCGAGCTCACCGCCGCGGCCGCGGAGCTGCCGGGCATCGCCTCGGCGCTGGCCGACTCCGCCTCGACCGCCGAGGAGGTGCTCCTCGCGCTCACGCGGACGGGCGCGCCGTAGCCGTGCGCACGCACAGCGCGCCCCACCACTCGTCCTCCAGGTCTTCCGTGCGCAGCTCGAAGCCCGCGGCCTCCGCCGCCTCGATCATGTCGTCGGCCTCCTCCTCCAGGATTCCGCCAATGACGAGGCGGCCGCCCGCCGCCAGCGCATCGTGGAACGCCGGCAGCAGCGGACGGAGCACACCGCTCAGGATGTTGCCGAGGATGAGGTCGTACGCGCCCGGGCCACGCCGCTCGAGGAACTCGCGGTCGACGAAGGCGTGCTCGAGCGTCACGCGCGTGTCCACGCCGTTGCGCCGGAGGTTGTCGCGCGCGTTCTCGATGGCGTCGCCGTCGGCCTCGACGGCGAGCACCGGCCCCGAGCCGAGCTCCGCCGCCGCGATCGCGAGGATCCCGCTCCCGGTGCCGATGTCGAGCACGCGGTCGCCCGGGCGGAGCGCCTCCTGGAGTAGGCGCAAGGCGCCGCGCGTGGTCGCGTGCTCGCCCGTGCCGAACGCCATCTCGGGGTCGACGACGATGACCAGCTCGTCCGGACCCGGCTCCGGCTCGGCCCAGCTCGGCGTGACCACGATGCGGCCCACGCGGCGCGGCTTCAGCCCGCGCCGCCACGCCTCCGCCCAGTCGGTGTGCGCCTCCCAGCGCCAGACGACCTCGAGCCGCCGGTCGACCAGCCGCTCCAGGTGCTCCTGCGCCGCCCGGGCGAACGCCGCCGGGTCATCCGGCGGGAGGTAGTAGCTCGTGAGGAGATCGAGATCCTCCTCGACCGAGGCCCCCCCGAGCGCGATCAACCCCTCGGCCAGCTCGTTGTTGAGCTGCTCCGAGGGGGATCGCACCGACAGGACGAACCAGCGGTCCGGAATCACGTCAGGCAGTGAACGCCTCCCGTACCTTGCTCCAGAAGCCACGCTCCTTCGTCTCCGCGCCCGGCATGGGCGGCGGCGTCTCGATCTCGGCAAGCTTGCGCAGCAGCGCCTCCTGCTCCGGCGTCAGCTCGGTCGGCGTCCAGACCGTGACCCGCACGAGCATGTCGCCGCGCCCACCGCCTTGCAGGCGCGGCAGCCCCTTCCCCCGCATGCGGAGGATCCGGCCGGGCTGGATCCCGGCGGGCACGCGCAGGCGCGCGGTGCCCTGCACCGTCGGTACCTCGACCTCCGCGCCGAGCGCCGCCTGGCTGAACGTGAGCGGCAGATCGTAGATCAGGTCGGCGCCCTCGCGCACGAAGCGGGGATCCTCCTCCACCTCGACCACCACCAGGATGTCGCCGGCCGGCCCGCCGCGCGGCCCCGCGTTCCCGGCGCCGCGCAGCGTCACGTAGTCGCCCGAGGAGACGCCCGCCGGGATGTCGACCTCGATCGTCTTCTCGACCGTCTCGACGCCCCGGCCCTCGCACGCGGCGCACAGCTTCTCGATCCGCTGCCCCTCGCCGCCGCACGTCGGGCACGGCGTGACGCTGACCATCTGCCCCAGGAACGAGCGCTGCACCCGCCGCACCTCGCCCGTGCCGCCGCACGTCTTGCAGCGCACCGGCGCCGCCCCCGTCGCCCCCCCCCACCCCCCGCACGCCGAGCAGCGCGCGGCCCCCGGGAG
>JADGGV010000471.1 GCA_019689775.1 Gemmatimonadota bacterium | reverse complement strand
GGGCGGCGGGGATCTCACACCGTCGTGGCCCGCACCGCGGCCTCGACGCGGGGGAGCACGGCCTCGATCTCGGGGACGGAGCAGGCGCCGACGGAGAGCCGGAACCACCCGGAATCCTCCTCGACGCCGAAGGCCTGGAAGGGCACGACGGCGAAGCCGGCCTCGTGGAGGAGGTAGGACCGGACGTCCTCGTTGGTGACGAGCGTGCGGCCGTCGGGCGTGCGGCGGCCGTTCAGCGCGAAGCGAGCGCTGAGGTAGATGGCGCCGGCGGGGGGGATGGCGTCGACGGGGAGGCCCTGGTCGCGGAGGCGGACGAGCCCGTGGTAGAGCGCGTCGAGGCGGGCCTGGACGCCGCCCTTCATGGCATCGTGGTAGGCGACGATCTCGTCGCGGGCGGCGAGGAAGTCGGCGGTGGCGACCTGCTCGGGGCGGGGCGCCCAGGCGCCGACGTGCCCATTGAAGTCCGACATGCGGGCGACGAGGTCGGTGGGCCCGACGAGCCAGCCGACGCGCAGCCCGGTGGCGGCGAACGCCTTGGAGATGCCGTCGACGAGGATGGTATAGGGGGCGATCTCGGGGCGGAGCGAGATCGGGTTGACGTGGCGCGTCTCGCCGTAGGTGAGCATCCAGTAGATCTGGTCGTAGAGGAGGAAGAGCGGGCGCTCGGAGGGGGCGCGGCGGTCGTTCTCCTCCAGGACCAGGTCGCAGATCCCGGCGAGGGCGTCGGCGTCGAACGCCGTGCCGGTCGGGTTGAGCGGCGAGTTCAGCGACAGCAGGCGGGCGCCGCGCACGGCGCGCTCGAGGATGCGTCGCGTGGGGAGGAAGTTCGTGGACGCGTCGCAGGCGATGGGGACGGGGAGCGCGCCCGTGAGCTGGCAGTAGTAGCCGTTGTTCCAAGACGGCACGCCGAAGACGACGCGGTCGCCGGGGTCGACGAGGACGCGGAACGTGGCGTAGATCGCGGGGCGCGCGCCGGCGAGGATGAGCACGGCCTCGGCGGGGTAGTCGAGGCCGAGCCACTCGCGGTAGAAGCGGGCGACGCTCTCGCGCAAGGCGGGGAGCCCGTTCGACGGCGGGTAGTTGGTCTCACCGGCGCGCAGCGCGTCCTGGACGCGGCGGGCGAGGCCGGCCGGGACGGGGAACTCGGCGGGGCTGAAGTCGCCGACGGTGAGGTTGCAGACGCCGCGGCCTTCCGCGAGCAGTGCCCGGATTTCGCCGGCCACCTTGAGGATCGCGGAGCCGATCATCCCGTCGGCCATCTCGGAGACGCGGGAGCCGACCGGCCGGTCGTCGGCGGCGACGATGGGGGGGATCGGCGGTGTCTTCGCGTGCGTGCTCACTGGCGTGCGGCTCCTCGGTCGAGTCCCACTCCGGCGGGCGGCGCGCCCGTCGGCTTCGTCCCGGGGATCGTCCCCGCGGGACGATTCTAATGTGCGGCGCGCGGCGCGGCCACCGCCGTCGCGGCGCTCGTCTCCGCGCACGAGCGGCGATCTTCGCGCCATGGGCGCGTTCCAACGGAACGCCCCGTTCCCGCGGCGGGGCGGGGACGGGGCGTCTCGGGCGAACGACGTGCCGCCGGGTCGGCTAACCGCGGCCCTCGCCGGAGCGGTCGGCCGCCTCGAGGCGCTCGGCGTAGTGGAGCGCGAGCAGCGGCGGCGCGAGGACGATCGTCGTCGCCACGGCACCGACGCCGACGAGGAAGCGCCCCGGATCCGCGAGCGGCTCCTGCCAGCCGACGAGGCGGACGAGCCAGGCGAGCACGCCGGTCCCGGCGCCGACGAACGCGACGGCGCTGACGACGACGATGGCCGCGATCAGCACGGCCCACCCGTAGGCGAACCACCGGAGAACGACCGCGACCCGCTGCATGCCAGCCTCCAGAACGACGCCTGCCACGCGGGTACCACGGCGGCGCGGAAACGTTCCACCGCCATGAATCAGGGCGCCGGCAGGAGCGCGGCGGGCGGGAATCGAGTAAGATTAGCGCCTCGGCCCGCGCGGTCGCGCAAGAGCCGGCCGCGCGGAGCGGAGCGGCCGCCTGGGGCCGGGAATATGCTGTAGGCGGATGCGCGACGGGGCGGAGATTCGAGGCCGGCGAGGCGGCGGAAGCGATGGCGTCGGAAAGCGATGGATCGGGGGAGCGGGCACGGGGCGGGGCGAAGGACGGAGTCGGCGGCGGCACGCGCCTCCGCTTCATGCTGCGGGCGCTGGGCCACCGCAACTACCGGCTGTTCTTCACCGGTCAGGGGCTCTCGCTGATCGGCACGTGGATCACGCGCATCGCCACGAGCTGGCTCGTCTGGCGGCTGACGCACTCCGCGGCGATGCTCGGCGTCGTCGGCTTCGCCGGGCAGGTGCCGACGTTCCTGCTGGCGCCGTTCGCCGGCGTCTGGGTCGACCGGCTCGACCGCTACCGCGTGCTCGTGGTCACGCAGATCCTGGCGATGCTCCAGTCGTTCGCGCTCGCCGCCCTCGCGCTGACCGGCGTCATCCGTGTCTGGCACGTGCTCGCGCTCGGCGCGTTCCAGGGGTTGATCAACGCGTTCGACACGCCCGCCCGGCAGGCGTTCGTCATCGAGATGGTCGAGGACCCGGCCGACCTCTCGAACGCGATCGCGCTGAACTCGTCGATGGTCAACGCCGCGCGCCTCGTCGGCCCCTCGATCGCCGGCGTCGTCATCGCGGCCGTGGGCGAGGGGTGGTGCTTCTTCGCCGACGGCGTCTCCTACCTCGCCGTCATCGGCTCGCTCCTGGCGATGCGCGTGGCGCCCCGCCTGCGGCCGGCCCGCGCCCGGCGCATGCTCCACGAGCTGGCCGAGGGCGTCCACTACGCGTTCGGCTTCGCGCCGATCCGCGCCGTGCTCCTCCTCCTCGCCCTCGTCAGCCTCATGGGCATGCCCTACACCGTGCTCATGCCGATCATCGCCGCGCGGACGCTGCACGGCGGCGCGAACACGCTCGGGTGGCTCATGTCGGCGACGGGCGTCGGCGCCCTCTGCGGCGCCGTCTACCTCGCCGGCCGCCGCTCCGTCCTCGGCCTCGGCCGCGTCATCGTCATCGCCACCTCGACGTTCGGCGTCGGCCTCATCGCGTTCGGCCTCTCCCGCGCGCTCTGGCTCTCGCTCGCGCTCATGGTCCTGGCCGGCGCCGGCTTCATGATCCAGATGGCCTCCAGCAACACGGTCATCCAGACGATCGTGCGCGAGGAGATGCGCGGCCGCGTCATGGCGTTCTACACCATGGCGTTCATGGGTACGGCGCCGTTCGGCAGCCTGCTGGCCGGCGCGCTCGCCTCCCGCATCGGCGCCCCCGCCACGATCGCGGTCGGCGGCGGCGCGTGCCTGCTCGGCGCATTCGCCTTCGCGCGCAAGCTCCCCGCGCTGCGCCGCGAGGTCCGCCCGATCTACGTCGAGCGCGGACTCCTCCCCGAGGTCGCCGCCGGCGTCGGCTCGGCGACGGCGCTCCAGCACGAGGCGGAGCGGTAGCGGCCGCCCCCGCGTTGCGCCGCCCGCCCCCGGGC
>JADGGV010000470.1 GCA_019689775.1 Gemmatimonadota bacterium | reverse complement strand
GAGCGGGCGAGTGGGGAGACGGCGATCAGGCGCTCTCCCGCTCCTCCACTCGCCCGCTCCGCCGCCCCACTGGCACCCTTCGATTGACTCGGGGTACGGAGCCTTGGTAGTTTCCGCCACGCGGCAAGCGCGGCCCGCGTGGCCGTCGATCCCACCACGGAGCGAGTATGGATCCGCGGGAGAAGATCGAAGAAGTCCTGAACGTGATCCGGCCCGCGCTGCGTGCCGACGGTGGCGACGTCGAGCTCATCGACTTCGACGAGGACGACGGCATCGTGCAGCTACGGCTGATGGGCGCCTGCGGCTCGTGCCCGATCTCCTTCATGACGCTGAAGCAGGGGATCGAGAAGCGGCTCGTGAACGTCGTCCCGGGGGTCAGGGGCGTCCAGGCGTTCTGAATCGTGTCGGTCAGCGCATCCCGGCGGCCGGCGCCTCCTCGGGCGTTGGCCGTTTTTTCCATAGAAAGGACCAACGACGATGGCGGTCGATCGGGAAGAGATCCGCCGGCGCGTGCGCGAGGCGCTGGCGGCGGTGAAACACCCGCGCACCGGCGCCGACCTCTTCGCCGGCGGGCAGGTCGGCGAGGTGACGGTGGACGAGGCGGGGCAGGTCCGCTTTCCCTTCACGCTGCGACCGGAGGATCCCGGCACGCTGGTGAAGGATGCGCGCGCGGCAGCCGAGGCGGTGCCGGGCGTCACGAAGGTGAAGATCGACGTGAAGTTGCCACAGGAGGCGCAGGCGGCGCGGCACGGGCACGGCGGGCACCGACTCCAGCCGGGATCGGTGCCGGCGCCGACGCCGCAGCCGAACCTGGTGAAGGGGATCGAGCACGTCTTCGCGGTCAGCTCCGGGAAGGGCGGGGTGGGGAAGTCGACGGTGGCGGCGAACCTCGCGGCGGCGCTGGCCGCGGCCGGCAAGCGCGTCGGGCTGCTGGACGCGGACGTCTACGGGCCGGACATCCCGCTCATGTTCGGGGAGCGGCGGAAGCCGAAGGTGAGCGGCGCGCGCGGCGCGGAGAAGATCGTCCCGCTGGAGGCGCACGGCGTGAAGCTGATGAGCCTCGGCTTCCTGCTGGAGGACGACCAGCCGGCGATCATGCGCGGCCCGCTCGTATCCGGGATCCTGCGCCAGTTCCTGGAGCAGGTGGAGTGGGGCGAGCTGGACTACCTGGTCGTCGACATGCCGCCGGGGACCGGAGACGCGCAGCTCTCGCTGGTCCAGACGATCGATGTGGACGGCGCGGTGATGGTGACCACGCCGCAGGACGTCTCGACGGGCGACGTCCGCCGCGCGATCCGGATGTTCGAGCGCGTGCGCACGCCGATCCTCGGCATCGTCGAGAACATGGCCGGGATGAGCTGCCCGCACTGCGGCGGGCACGTCGATGTCTTCGGCGAGGGCGGTGGCGCCCGGCTCGCGGCGGAGATGAACGTCGCGTTGCTCGGCAGCGTGCCGCTCGACCCACGCGTCCGACAGGCGGGCGACGTCGGCAGCCCGACGGCGCTGTCCGCGCCCGACTCGCCGGCGGGGAAGGCGTTCCGCGAGGTCGCCGAGCGCGTCGTCCAGGTGATCGAGGGCGCGCTGGCGGGCCGCGCGTGACGGCGCCCGGCGCGGCCGAGCTGGCCGCGCTCCCCGTCCACGTGGTGGCCCGGGACTACCCGGAGAGTCTCGCGGTCTTCCACCGCCTCGGCGTGGACGTCCCGCGCCGGGGCGGCGCCCCCGTCGCCGAGGCGCTCGGCGGCGACGCCGGCCCCCTCCTCGACGCACTCCTCGAGGCGACGCGCTGGCGCGACCGCTACCGTGGCCCGTGTGGCCGCGGCGCCGCCTCACGCCCGCGGCTCGCGGACCCATGCCCCGAATCACCCTCCTGACGGACTTCGGGACCGTCGACGGCTACGTCGCGGCGATGAAGGGCGTCATCGCCTCGATCGCGCCCGCGGCGACCGTCGACGACGCCGCCCACGACATCCCGCCGGGCGACGTCCGGGCCGCCGCCTGGGCGCTCCACCGCTACTGGCGGCTGTATCCGCCCGGGACCATCCACGTCGTGGTCGTCGACCCGGGCGTCGGCGGCGCGCGGCGCGCCCTGGCCGCGGAGGTGGCCGGACGCATCCTCGTCGCACCGGACAACGGCGTGGGGAGCTGGGTGTTCGCCGAGGCGCCGCCGACCCGGGCCGTCGCGATCGAGAACCCCGCGTTCCTGCGCGAGCGCATCTCGCGCACGTTCCACGGGCGCGACGTGTTCGCGCCCGCGGCCGCGCACGTGGCCGCCGGCGCCCCGCTGGCCGAGCTCGGCCCGGCGCTCCGCGACGTGGTCCGGCTCGAGTGGCCGCCGCTCGGCTTCGCACCCGACGCGATCCGCGCGGAGGTCGTGCACGTCGACCGGTTCGGCAACCTGGTGACGAACGTGCCGGAGGACTGGGCGTCGTTCGGCGCCGTGCACGTGGCGGGGGTGGACGTCGGCCCGGTGCGGCGCACGTACTCGGACGTCGAGCCGGGGGAGCTGCTCGCGCTCGTGGGCTCCGCCGGCTACCTCGAGGTGTCGGTTCGCGACGGCAGCGCCGCCGCCCGGCTCGGCGTCGGACGCGGCGCGCCGGTCGAGCTGCGGAAGGGCGGCGCCGCGTGAGCGGAGCGCGGTCGGCCCGAGCGCGCCGCGTGGCGCGACTCCTCGTCGCCCCGCTGCTCGGCGCGGCGAGCGTTGCATGCGGCGGCCACGCCCCGCCGCAACCGCCGCCGGGCGTGCGCATGGCGCTCACCGGCTTCGAGTTCACGGTGCGCGGGAGCGGCGCGCCGCCGGTCGTCTTCATCTCCGGCCTCGGCGACGGGCGCGAGGCGTGGGCGCCGGTCCTCGACGACGTCGCCGGGTTCGCGACCGCCTTCGCGTACGACCGCGCCGGCTACGGCCACGCGCCACCCGCGCCCGGCCCGCGCGACGGCGCCGCGATCGTCGCGGAGCTGCGGGACCTGCTCCGCCGGGCCGGGCTCCGGCCGCCGTACGTCCTCGTTGCGCACTCGCTGGGCGGGTTGTACGCCGAGCTGTTCGCGCGCCGGTATCCGACGGAGGTCGCGGGCGCCGTGCTCGTGGACCCGCGCACGCACGACTTCGGCGCGCGCTGTGTCGCGGCGGCCGGCGCGGCCGCGTGCGCGCCGCCGCCTGACCTGCCGGCGCGCGAGCGCGCCGAGGTCGAGGGGGAGCCCGCGACGGTGCGCGAGATCGCGGAGGCCGGGCCCCTGCCGGCCATCCCGCTGATCGTGCTGACGCGGTCGGAGGCCGGTGGCGACACGGTGATCTTCCGGGCCTGGCAGGCGAGCCATAGGGCGCTGGCCACGGCGACGCCGCGCGGGCGGGAGGTGTTCGTGCCGAACACGACGCACTACATCCAGCGGGACGCGCCGGCGGCGGTCGTGGCGGCGATCCGCGAGGTCGTGGACAGCGCGCGGGCCGCGGGCGCGGCGGCGCAACGCTGAGGTGGGGGGAAGACGAGTCGGGGGGGGGGGGGGGGGGGGGGGGCCCCCCCCCCCCGCGGGT
>JADGGV010000469.1 GCA_019689775.1 Gemmatimonadota bacterium | reverse complement strand
CCTCCCGACCGCCCCAGAAGACGTACGTCCGCGCCCCCAGCTCCACGCCCAGGTCCATCGCCCGCATCGTCTTCTGCAACGCGTACGCGCGCACTCGCGCGTCGTTGCTCGTGAACGCGCCGTCGCGGAACGCCGGGTCCGAGAACAGGTTCGTCGTCGCCATCGGCACCTTCATCCCCGTCTCGTCGAGGACCGCCCGGAACTCGCGCACGATGCGGTCGCGCTCCGCGGCGGACGCATCCCGCGGCACCAGATCCTCGTCGTGCAGGTTGACGCCGTAGGCGCCCAGCTCGGCCAGCTTCCGGACGATGCGCGCCGGCTCGATCGCTGGGCGCACCGGCTCGCCGAACGGGTCCCGCCCGCGGTTCCCGACCGTCCACAGGCCGAACGTGAAATGGTGCTCCGGGCGTGGGGTGTAGGCGTCCTGCGTGGGCGTGTGAGTCATGGCCGGCCTTCCGGGCTCGTGGATTCGAGGTTGGGTCGCCCCCCTGGAGGCGGAGAACGGATCGTCAGACGGCGTCGCACGTCGGCCGGCGCGGATCGGCCGGGCACGTGAGGCGCATGTAGTACTCGAGCGTGTGCGCGGGCGGCTCGTACCCCGCCGGGATCGGCATGCGCGAGAACTGCTGGAAGTACAGGATCGAGGCGTCGCGCCACCACTTCGCCTCGCGCTCCTGGATCGCCAGGTCACGGCTGACCTCCGCGTAGCGCTGCGCGTCGATCCGGCCCCGCAACCCCTCCCATGTCCGCCGCATCCAGCGCACGGTGTCCACGCCCGCCGAGTAGCGGTGCACCAGCTCCTCCCACAGCGTCCGCCCCGAGCGCAGCCGCTCGTTCCAGCCGACGTGGTGGAACCACAGGAGGAGCGAGTCGGGGACCGTCGCCCGGTTCGCGAAGCGGTCACGTACCGGCGGGAAGTACTGCGCCACCGCGTTGCTCCCCGTCGCCGTGCGGTCGAAGCCGAGCCCGAGCGTGTCCGCCCGGTGGTAGTACGACGGCGTCCAATCCGGACGCCCGGCGTCCGCCCACGGCGCCGGCCCGTAGTGGTGCCCGGTCCCCATGAGGTGCGCCAGCCCCAGCGGCGTCATGTAGTTCACCACCGCCTCGCGCGAGGCGAGCATCATCGCCTTCACCGGGGCGACGAACGCCGGGTCGTTCGTGAACGTCATGCGGATCCACTCGTCGGCGATCGCCGCCGCGGACAGCCCCGGGTCCCACGCCAGCCGGCCGAACGCGTACCAGTTCGCCTGGTTGAAGTGCGCCCCCGTCCAGTCGCGGTCGCTGCCGACGTTCGAGACGCCCGCGATCCCGGTCCGCGCGCCGCCGAACAGCGAGCCGTCGATCACCTTCGCCACCGTCGAGCCGGCGCCCCGCGCGTACGTGTCGGCGTCCAGCACCTCGCGCCACAGCGGCCCCAGGTAGACGAGGTGCGTCGCCATCCCCAGGTACTCCTTGGTGATCTGCACCTCCATCATGAGCGGCGTCCGCGGCATGGCGCCGAAGAGCGGATGGAACGGCTCGCGCGGCTGGAAGTCGAGCGGCCCGTTCTTCACCTGCACGAGCACGTTCGGCCGGAACGCACCGTCCAGCGGCGTGAACTCGTCGTACGCCTGCTTCACCCGGTCCGCCGGCACCGCCGCGCTGTAGACGAACGCCCGCCACATCACCACCCCGCCGTGCGGCGCGAGCGCGTCCGCCAGCATGTTCGCGCCGTCCGCGTGCGAGCGGTGGTAGTCCTGCGGGCCCGGCTGCCCCTCCGAGTTCGCCTTCACCAGGAAGCCGCCGAAGTCGGGCACGACGCGGTAGATCTCGTCCACCTTGCGCCGCCACCACGCGCGCACCGCCGGGTCCAGCGGGTCCGCCGTCTTCAGCCCCCCGATCTCGATCGGCGCGCTGAACCGCGCCGTCAGGTACACCCGGATGCCGTACGGCCGGAACACGTCCGCCAGCGCCGCCACCTTCGCCAGGTACGCCGGCGTCAGCACGCGCGCGTCCGCGTTCACGTTCGTCAGCACCGCGCCGTTGATGCCGATCGACGCGTTCGCGCGCGCGTAGTCGCGGTAGCGCGGCGAGATCGTGCCGGGCAGCTCGTCCCACTTCCAGAGCGAGCCGCCCGCGTACCCGCGCTCCACGCTCCCGTCCAGATTGTCCCAGTGATCGAGCAGCCGGAGCTGGATCCGCGGCGCGTCCGCGAGCGCGAGGCCGCGGAGCGAGCCGTGCGTCTGGAGCCGCCGCAGCAGCGCGAACACGCCGTACAGCGCCCCCACGTCCCGGTTCGCCGCGACCACGACGACGCGCCGTCCGCCGACCGTCGTCGCCCGCACGACGTAGCCCTCCGCGCCGACCGCGCGCAGCTCCTTCGCCAGCGGCAGCGACGCGATCAGCCGCGAGCCCGCCGGCGTCCCGACGACGATCACGCCGTCGCGGTCCACCCGGCCGACCCGCGGCACCTCGACGCCGAGCAGCCCGCGCAGCCCCCGCGCCAGCTCGTCGGCCGCCACCCGCAGCGTCGGCGAGTCGCCCTCCACGACCAGCGCCGTCAGCGCGGCGCGGTACTCGCGCAGCCGCGCCGCATCCGACACCAGCGGGTAGCGCAGCCACAGGTCGTAGCCATCCTCGGCGCGCAGCGCCGACCCGCCCCACGCCAGCAGCGCGCAGAGCAGCAGGACGACCCGACTCACCGCGGAATCTCGGGCACCCGGTCGTCGCTCGGATCCGCCCAGCGCGAGTTCGGCACCAGCGGCGTCCACCCCGGCCGCAGCGGATCCTGATCGTACGGGTACGTCCCCAGCCGCCGGAACAGCTCGTGGTACTCCCCCAGCCGATCCCGGTCCAGCTTCACCCCCAGCCCCGGCTCCGTCGGCACCGCGATCGCTCCCCGGCGGTACTCGAGCTTCCCCCCCTGGATCACGTCGTCCACCAGGTGGTGGTAGTGCGCATCCGCCGCGAACGTCAGGTTCGGCAGCACCGCGCCCAGATGCAGCATCGTCGCCAACTGGATCCCCAGCTCCCCCGACGAGTGCACCGCCACCCCGAGCTGGAACGCCTCGCAGATCGCCGCCGCCTTCACGCACGGCCGCAGCCCGCCCCAGAACGTCGTGTCCAGCAGGATCACGTCGACGGCCGTCTCCAACACGTTCGCCGCCAACTGCTCGAAGCTCACCACCACCGTGTTCGTCGCCAGCGGCAGCCGCAGCTTCGACCGCGCCCGCCGCATCCCCTGCATCCCGTAGACCGGATCCTCCAGGTAGTCGTTGTTCAGGTCCTCGATCTGTCGGCCGAACCAGATCGCCTGCTCCACCGACCACACCCCGTTCGGATCGAACCGGAAGCTGTCCCCCCGCAGCGTCTCCGCCACCGCCCGGTAACACTCCAGCTCGTACGCCGGCGGGAAGACACCCCCCTTCAGCTTGTGCGTGGTGAAGCCGTAGCGCTCCTTCAGCGACTGCGCCTCCGCCACGAGCTGATCCACCGTCCGCACCTCCCCCGCCCCGTCCTCCGCGCACGGATACCGGAAGAACAGGTACGACG
>JADGGV010000468.1 GCA_019689775.1 Gemmatimonadota bacterium | reverse complement strand
CCCTCCACCTCCAGCTCCCCCTCGTGACGCACGAACGCCCGGACCGGCGTCACCTTCCGGGCGTTGGCGATGAGATCGCGGATCTCCTGGTAGTCCATTCCGCCTCCCCCCACAGTGTCGCTCTCGCTCTTGCGCTCCCTCGGGCGCCTGCCCTTCCCGGCCCGCGCCTCACGGCACGGCGCTGGCCGGCCTCGCGCTCACGGAGCCCGATCGAGGGCGCCGCGCTGGACCGCCCGGCATGAACAATGGGGAGAGCAAGACCCGGAGGTGCGGGCGGCGTCGGCGCCCCGCGCCTACACCCCCAGCACTTCCCTCATCTGGTAGCGCCCCGGCGGCCGGCCGGCGATCCAGCGCGCCGCCGCCAGGGCGCCCTCCGCGAAGACCGTCCGCTCCATCGCCGCGTGCGCCAGCTCGATCCGCTCGCGCCCGCCCAGGAACAGCACCCGGTGCTCGCCCGCGACCCGTCCGCCCCGCAGGGCATGGAAGCCGATCTCGCCCGGCGGCCGCTCCCCCGTCCGGCCGGACCGCCCGTCCCGCCGCAGCGCCTCCAGCGCGCCGCCACGCCCCGCCGCCACCGCCGCCCCGAGCGCCAGCGCCGTCCCGCTCGGCGCATCCACCTTCTGCCGGTGGTGCGTCTCGACGATCTCGACGTCGTACTCGCCGGCCGGCAGCGCCCGGGCCGCCTGCTCCGCCAGGCTGAGGAGCAGGTTGACGCCGATGCTGAAGTTCGCCGCCACGAGCACCGCGCTGCGCCGCTCCGCCGCCTCGAGCGCGGCGTGCTGCTCCTCGCCGAGCCCCGTCGTCCCCACGACGAGCGCCTTCCCGACCAGCGCGTCGCCATGGAGTTGGAGGAGCGCCGAGAGGCCGGGGGGCGCCGAGAAGTCCAGCACCACGTCCGCCGACCGCAGCACGTCGCCCGCCGACTCCATCGCGCGGATCCGCGGGTAGCCGAGCGCCTGCGCCTCGCCCGCCGGCAGGTTCACGCGATCGATCCCGCCCACCACCTCGAGCGCCTCGTCCGTCGCCGCCACCGCCGCCAGCGTCCGCCCCATCCGCCCGGCCGCGCCCGAAACCGCGATCCGGATCATTCCCGCACCGCCTCGATCCCGACGTCCCGGAGCGCGGCGCCCAGCCGCGCCCGCGTCGCCTCCGTCGCCGGCGTGAGCGGCAACCGCACCGGCCCGACGTCGAAGCCCAGCATGCCGACCGCCGCCTTCACCGGGATCGGGTTCGACTCCGCGAACAACGCCTGGATCAGCGGCAGCAGCCGGAGCTGGTGCCACCGCGCCTCCGCCACGTCGCCGTCCAGGAACCGGTGCACCATCCGGCTCGTCTCCCGCGGCGCCACGTTGGCCAGCACGCTGATCACGCCCGTGCCGCCCAGCGCCAGGATCGGGACGACCTGGTCGTCGTTGCCGCTCCAGATCGCCAGCCGGTCCCCCACCAGCCGCGCCAATTCCGCGACCTGCGCGATGTCGCCGCACGCCTCCTTCACCGCGATCACCCGCGGATCCTCCGCCAGCCTCGCGATCGTCGCCGGCAGGATGTTGACCGCCGTGCGCCCCGGCACGTTGTAGACGACGAGCGGCAGATCCGCCGCGTCCAGCACGCCGCGGAAGTGCGCGACGAGCCCCGCCTGCGTGGGCTTGTTGTACGGCGGCGCGCTCACCAGCACCGCGTCCGCGCCCGCCTCCGTCGCCTGGCGCGCCAGCCGCGCCACCTGCGCCGTGTCGCTCCCGCCGCACCCCATGATCACGGGGAGCCGGCCGCCATTCGCCTCCAGCACCACCTCCAGCGCCCGGCGCTGCTCCGCCGGCCGCATCGTGGCCGCCTCGCCCGTCGAGCCGCAGACGACGAGGGCGTCCGTCTCCTCCCGGTGATGGAACCCCACCAGCTCCCGCAGCGTCGCCTCGTTCAGGCCGTCCTCCGTGAACGGCGTCACCAGCGCGACGCCCGAGCCCGTGAAGCGCGCCGCCGCCATCGTCAGATCGAGTCCAGGTCCCGGACGTCGACGGCGGTCACGTCCGTCGCCGGATCATCCGTCGCCAGGTCGCGCTCCGTGGCCACGCGGAAGTCCTCCTCCACCTCGTCCGGGCCGGTCACGTCGAAGAACGACCGGAAGACCTGGTTGCCGCACTTCTCACACGTCAGGTCCGCGGGCGGCTCGGCCGTGTCGAACACGTACTCCTTGCCGCACCGCATGCACACCTGCGTGAGGACGCCCTGCGCCGGCCGCCCCACCCGTCCCGGCGTCTCCTGCCCCGGCTCGTCGCGGAGCTGGTGCGCCCGCAGCCCCTCGAGATCGGCGTGCTCGTCCAGCGGCGCCCCCCGTTCGTCCCGCTGCTCGCCCATGCGTGCCTCCCTTCGTCCATCGCCGTCGGGACCGCCACGGCCGCCGGGCGCACCACCGTCAGCCGCCGGCGGCGGTCCGCTCCCGCCAGGACCGCAGCCCCATCCGCTCCCGCACCTCCCGCATCGTCTCCTGCGCCAGCGCGCGGCAGCGAGCCGCCCCGTCGCCCAGGATCTCGCGCACCCGCGCCGGCTGGGCCCGGTACTCCGCCGCCCGCTCGCGCATCGGCTCGAACGCCCGCACGATCCCCTCCGAGAGCAGGCGCTTGCAGTCGACGCAACCGATCTCCGCCGCGCGGCACTGCCGCTCGATCGTCGCGAGCGGCTCCGCCGCCGTGAAGAACCGGTGCAGCGCGAAGACGTTGCACACCTCGGGCCGCCCCGGATCGCTCCGCCGCACCCGCTGGGGATCCGTCACCGCCGTGCGGACCCGCGCCCAGATCTCGGCCGGCTCGTCCAGCATCCCCACCGTGTTTCCGCGCGACTTGCTCATCTTCGCCTGGCCATCGAGGCCGCGGATCCGGCCCGCGTCCGAGATCAACGCCTGCGGCTCCGGGAAGAACTCGCCGAAGCGCCGGTTCCAGCGCCGCGCGATCTCCCGCGTCAGCTCCAGATGCTGCGCCTGGTCCTCGCCGACCGGCACCCGATCCGCTCGATAGAGCAAGATGTCTGCCGCCTGGAGAATGGGGTAATTCAGCACCCCGGCCGGCACCGACTCCATCCCCGCCGACTTGTCCTTGTACTGCGTCATCCGCTCCAGTTCGCCCACCGACGCCACCGTGTTGAGGATCCACGCCAGCTCCGTGTGCTCCGGCACGTCGGACTGCACGAAGATCGTGCACCGGTCCGGGTTCAGGCCGGCGGCCAGGAAGCTCACCGCCAGGTCCAGCACCCGCTCCGGCAGCCGCGCCGGCTCGTACTCCAGCGTGATCGCGTGGTAGTCGACGATGCAGTAGATGCAGTCCGCCTCATCCTGGAGCCGGACCCACTGACGCAGTGCCCCTAGATAGTTCCCGAGATGCGCCTCGCCCGTGGGCTGCATCCCGCTGAACACGCGCGCTCCCGACATCGGTCTTCCTGGGTTGAGTTCCTCTGGACGCGCCTGAAGCTACGCGGTCCGCCCGCCTCCCGACAGCGCACCCGCCGCCCGCCACGGCCCATCGCGGGCGCCCCCTTTCCCGAC
>JADGGV010000467.1 GCA_019689775.1 Gemmatimonadota bacterium | reverse complement strand
GCCCCCGGCCTGCCGCCCCCGCCCCCCGAGCTGCTCGAGCCCATGCCGCAGGAACCCGTCCGCGTCTGTCACCTGATTTCCACCTTCCGACCCATCGTCGGCGGCGCGCAGCGGGCGACCGAGGGCGTGTGCCGCGAGCTCGTCGCCCTCGGCGTCGACGCGCTCGTGCTGACCCGCCACTTCCCCGGGTTGCCGCGGCACGAGACGGCCGCCGGTGTCCGTATCCGGCGCGCCGGCTTGCCGCTGCGAGGCAAGGTCGGCGCCCTCGCCTTCGGCGTCCACGCGCTCGCGCTTCTGGCCACACGGTTGCGCGCATACCGGATCGTTCACGTCCAGAACATCGATGCGCCGCTCCTCGCCGGCATGATCGCCGCCGTGGTCCTGCGGCGGCGCGTGATCGCCACCATCCACGGCGAGGCGAAGCTGGTCGACCAGCGGAAGATGCGCCTCGGCAGGGTGCGCCTCTGGCTGATGCGCCGGTACGTGCACCGCTTCACCGCGCTCACGGCGCCGATGCAGGAGGAGCTCGAGCGCGACGGGGTGCCGCCCGCCCGGATCCGGCTCATCCCCAACGGCATCGACCTGTCGGTGTACCGGCCGGCGAGCGCGGACGAGCGGCTGGCGGCCCGCCGCCGCCTGCAACTCGCCCCCGACGCATTCGTCTGTCTCAGCCTCGGCCGGCTCGTGCCGGGCAAGCGGGTCGACCGGTTGCTCCGGGCGTGGGCGCTCCTGCCGCGTGAGGGGGCGACGCAGACGCTGCTCGTGGTGGGCGACGGCCCGGAACGCCCCCGGCTGGAGGCGCTCGCGGCCGAGCTCGGCCTGGACGACGTGCGCTTCGAGGGCGCCACGACCGCGGTGCTCGACTACCTCCACGCCGCCGACGTCTTCGCCTCGGCCTCCGAGCGCGAGGGCCTCTCGCTGGCCCTCCTCGAGGCCATGGCCGCCGGGCTCGCGGTGATCGTCACGGAGTTGCCCGGCAACGAAGTCCTGGTGCGTGACGGGGTGAACGGGTTGGTCGCGCCGATCGACGACACGCCCGCCTTGCGCGATCGGCTCCTCCGCACCATCGCCTCGCCCGGCTGGACCCGGCAGCTCGGCGCGAACGCGCACCGGACGGTCCGCGACGCCTTCTCGCTCCGGCGTGCCGCGGAACTCCAACGACAGCTCTATGGGGAGCTGGCGCCAAGGCCCCCCCGGCCGGGCGCCTGGCCGGCCGCCCGTCGGCGCCGCGACCCCGAGCGCAACTTCGGCACCTGAGAGGATCCGTTATGGCGAGCCCCTGTCCGGGCGACCCGGGCCGGTACCGTGACGCGGCGCGTCCCGACCGACGGCTCCGCATCCTCCGGGTCGTCCTCGGTCTCGGCGACGAGAGCGCGGCGCTACAGCAGTTCTCGCTCGCCGCGCCCGAGCACCACGAGATCACGCTCTGCACCTATTTCCCGGTCACGGATCGCATTCCGCCGCGGATCGAGGTCATCGAAGGCGACGGGTCCGCCCGCGGCTTCCTGAGCGGGCTGATTCACGCGCTCCGGACGAAGGAGTACGACGTCGTCCACGCGCACACGCCGCACGTCGCGCTCCTCGCCCTCGTCGCGGCCGTCCTGCGCCGTCGGCGCCTCCCGCCCATGGTCGTGACGGTCCACAACTCGTACCCGAGCTTCCGGCCGCGGAACAAGCTGCTCTTCCTCCCCGTCTTCGCCGCGGCCCAGCGGGTCGTGTGCTGCGGAGAGGCCAGCTACGGGAGCTTCCCGGCCCTCTACAAGCGACTCGCGGGCAGGCGGCTCCGCGCCGTTCCGAACGGCACCAACATCCGCCGGATCGACCAGGCGCTGCGGCGCCGGCCCCCACGCAGCCCCGGTCAGCCGTTCACCGTGGTGGCGGTCTCGCGCCTCGTGCCGATCAAGAACCCGGTCACGCTCCTCGAGGCGTTCCTCCGCGACCCCTCACACCGACGTCGGCTCATCGTCATCGGGACGGGGCCAATGTACGCGCCGCTCCAGCGCTGGATCGACGCCCGCGGCATGCGCCATCGGGTGGAGCTGACCGGCCTCATCGCCCGCGACAGCGTCTACCACCACCTGGGCGGCGCCGACCTGTTCGTCTCCACCTCGCTCGGCGAGGGTCTGCCGATCGCCGTCCTCGAGGCGATGGCGTGCCGCTGCCCGGTCGTGCTCTCCGACATCGGACCGCATCGCGAGATCGCCCGGGATGCCGACTTCATCCCGCTCCTGGACCCACGGGATGTGGAGGGCTTCGCCCGAGAGATCGCGCGCTTCGAGGCCATGCCACCGGCCCGGCGCGCGGAGATCGGCGAGGCGTGCCGGCGCGTCGTGGAGGAGCGCTTCAGCGTGGAGCGGATGCACGAGGGGTACGGCGCGATCTTCACGGAGCTACTGGACGAGCGACGATAGGCTCGGCACGGCTCCAGAGGCGCCCGCGCGGGCCGAACCAGCGGCCACCGCCGACCCGCGTCACGGTCGGGCGGGCGGAGCGGGCGCGCGGGGCTCATGCTCGGATTGAACGACGGCGCTGCCGGAGGACCAATGCTACCCACATTCCTGATCGCCGGAGCGGCCAAGGCCGGGACGACCTCGCTCTATCATTACATGCGCGAGCACCCCGACATCTACATGCCGGCGCTGAAGGAGCTCCACTACTTCACGCGCAATTACGAGCGGGGACGCCAGTGGTACGAGCGTCACTTCGCCGGCTGGCGCGGCGAGAGCGCCATCGGGGAGGCGTCGCCGTCCTACATATCGGTGCCGGAAGCGCCCGAGCGCATCGCGGCGCTCGTACCGTCGGCTCGGCTCATCTTCATCCTGCGCGACCCGGTCGAGCGCGCATACTCCCATTACTGGTTCTACATCAGTCGCGGCGCGCAGGATGCGCGGGAATCGTTCACCGAGGCGATTCGGACGCCGCGGGGGTACCGGTGCTACGTGGAGCGCGGGTTCTACGCGGAGCAGCTCGCGCGCTTCCTCCCGTACTTCCGGCGCGAGGACATGCTGATCCTCATCACGGAGGACCTCAAGGCGGATGCGGCCGCGATGGTGGCGCGCTGTTACGAGTTCGTCGGCGTCCGGAGCGACTTCAGGACCGACGTCAGCCGGGCGTACAATGCCGCCCGCCTCCCGGCCCGATCGATCTGGGGCCGGTGCGAACGCATCTTCCGCAGAACCGCGAGGCGGGCGAAGCGGTTCACCCCGGATCTGGTCAAGAACGGGACCCGGCATCTCCGCGAGGCGGTGCACGCGCGACTATTCCGGCCGGCGAAGCTGCCGGCCATGTCGGCGGAGGACCGTGCGTACCTCCAGGAGCTGTACGCGCCGCACACCGAAGCGCTGAGCCGGTTCCTGGAGCGCGACCTGTTCGAGGTGTGGCAGCGGCCCGCAGGCGCGGCGCAGCGTGTGCCTACGCCGTTTGGAGGAGAGGTTCAACGCACGTAGCGCGCGCCGCCGGGGCGGTCCGGCGACCGCGGGACGAGGATGGAGAATCGGGGCCCCCCCGGGGGGGGGGCGCGGCGCGGGGGGGGGGCCCCCCACCCCCC
>JADGGV010000466.1 GCA_019689775.1 Gemmatimonadota bacterium | reverse complement strand
TCTTTTGTTTATACGCCACCGCCGGGGGGGGGGGCGGCGCGCCCGCGCCCGCGGCGCTGGCCGCCGCCGACCCGGGGCCGGGGGACCGGCCGGGGCGGGTGGACGAATCCCGTGCCCGACGGGGTGCGTGCGGACCCACGTGCTCGTCGGGGTGCAGGCGCGGGCACGCTGTCGGGGTGGGGTGGTTCACGCGGGTGGCTTTCCTCGATCCCTCTCGTAAGGTGACCATGACGCGAAGCGGCGATGGGGGAGCAGCGATCTCGCTGAGCGGGGTGCGAAAGCGTTTCGGCGAGATCGAGGCGGTGCGCGGGATCGATCTCGTCGTGCCGCGGGGGGCGACCTACGGGCTGCTCGGGCCGAACGGGGCCGGGAAGACGACGACGATCCGGATGATCCTGAGCATCTTCGAGCCGGACGCCGGGGACGTTCGGATCTTCGGAGAGCCGGTCTCGCAGGGGGTGCTGGACCGGGTCGGGTATCTGCCGGAGGAGCGGGGGATCTACCGGCGGATGACGGTGCGGCGGGCGCTCCAGTTCTTCGCGGAGCTGAAGGGGGTGCCGGCGCGCGCGTCGGCGCGGCGGATCGAGGGATGGATGGAGCGGTTCGGGCTGGCGGACCGGCTCGACGCGCGGGTGCAGGAGCTGTCGAAGGGGAACCAGCAGAAGGTGCAGTTGATCGGTACGCTGCTGCACGAGCCGGAGCTGGTGATCCTGGACGAGCCGTTCAGCGGGCTGGACCCGATCAACCAGCAGGTGTTCAAGGACGTGGTGCTGGAGCTGAAGCGGGAGGGTCGGACGATCCTGTTCAGCACGCACCAGATCGAGCAGGCGGAGCGGGCGTGCGACCACGTGTGCATCATCGCGGGGGGCGAGAAGGTGCTGGACGGGTCGGTGGCGGAGGTGAAGCGGATGCACGGGAGCGAGAGCGTGGCGCTGACGCTGGCGGAGTGGTCGGACGGGGTGGTGGAGCTGGTGCGGACGTCGTTGCAGGTGAAGGAGCTGCGGGTGGACGGCGTGGAGCTGGAGGCGGTGCTGGTGGCGGGCGGGGATGCGCAGGCGCTGCTGGAGGAGCTGGTGCGGGCGGGGGTTCGGCTGCGGCGGTTCGAGCGGATGGAGCCGTCGCTGGAGCAGATCTTCGTGGAGCGGGTCAGGCCGGCGGGCGCGGAGACGCGGGAGGTCGCGCATGTCTAGGACCTGGGCGATCGTCAAGCGGGAGTTCGGCGAGAGCGTGCGCGGGCGGATGTTCATCATCGGCACGCTGTTCGGGCCGCTGCTGATGTTCGGCATGGGCGCGTTCCAGGTGGCGATGATCCGGGGGAGCGGCGGCGAGAAGTCGATCGTCGTGGTGGACGGCACCGGGATGGGACTGGGCGAGGCGGTCGCGCGGCTGCTGGAGACGGTGCCGCCGGGGGAGGCCGGGAGCCGGGCGATGCGCTTCCACACGGAGGTGGTCGCCGCGCCGGCGGGCGGCGTGGAGGCGCTGCGCCCGGCGCTGGAGGCGCGGATCGACCGGAAGGAGATCGACGGATACCTGTGGTTGCCGGCGGGGATGCTGGCGGGGGACACGGCGCGCTACGCGGGGAAGAGCGCGACGAACACGGTGCTCGTCGCCCGGCTCGGGCGCGCGGTGCAGGGGGCGGTGCAGTCGGCGCGCCTGGCGGGGCAGGGGATCGACCCGGAGCGGCTGGCGCAGGCGATGCGGCCCGTGCCGCTGGAGACGGCCAAGGCGGGGGCCGGCACGGCGCGGGGGAGCGGGCAGGCGCTCTACGTCCTCGGCTACCTCCTCGGGTTCGTCGTTTACCTCTCCGTGCTGCTGTTCGGCGCGGCGGTCATGCGCGGGGTGCTGGAGGAGAAGAAGGACCGCATCGTCGAGGTGGTGGTCAGTTCGGTGCGCGCGGGGCAGCTCATGCTGGGGAAGGTCGTCGGGATCGGCGGCGCCGGGCTGCTACAGATGACGGTCTGGGTCGTGTTCGCGGCGATCGGGCTGAAGTACGGCGACGCCATCGCGGGGCACTTCGGGCTGCCAGCGCTGCACCCGCCGCAGGTGCCCGGCTCCGTCGCGGTGGCGTTCCTGGCGTACTTCGCGGGCGGATTCTTCCTCTACGCCAGCATGTACGCGGCGCTCGGCGCGATGGCCGCGTCCGACCAGGACATGCAGCAGCTCCAGTTCCCGGTCGTGCTGTGCCTGATGATGTCGTTCCTCCTGATGTTCCGCGCGCTGGCCGATCCCGAGGGCGACATCGCCCGGCTGGCCTCGTGGTTCCCGCTGTCGTCGCCGATGGTCATGCCGATCCGCTCGGTGCTGACGCACCTGTCGTGGCTCGAGATCGCCGGCTCGTACGCGGCGCTGATCGCGACGGCGCTCGCGGTGGTGTGGGCCGGGGGGCGGATCTACCGCATCGGCATCCTGGCGACGGGGCGGCGCCCGACGCCGGCGGAGGTGGTGCGCTGGATCCGGCAGTCGTAGCGGGCGCTCACCGGCCTCGACCCCCGGCGCGCACGCACGAGCCGGAGGGGGACGGAGGCGACGCGGCGGCTGGCCGGGCGAACCGGGGAACGCACCTTCTCCTCGAGCCGACACGGAAGGGCGAGGGGGCATCGGCATCGTCGGAGCGGCGTGGGCACGTCCTGCCGCCCGGGGGCGACGCGACCGATGCCCCCTCGCGCGTGACCGCGGGCCAGGCCCGCGCCCCGGCCGGCTGTGGCCACAGCCGTTGATGCATGGCCGCATCGGTCGTGGGCGCGCGCGCCGCGACGTCGCCCGGCGTCGTGGCCGGGTCGTGCGCCGACTGGTGGTGGGCGAGTGGCATCACCGCCGGCGTAAACAGTTGGATTCGCGCGGCGGAGCGAGGGGCTCCGGGCGCCGCGCTGGCCGGTGGCGACGCGGCGAGGCGGGGTGGGCGGGGCGCGGCAGGGCTGGCCCGGGACTTGCCTTGGCACACGATGGGTCCGCAGGTCCCCCGACATCGATCGCAATCGATGAGCAAGGCCCGCCGGAGTCGGCGCTGGGTCTTGCTTTTCGTTTTGTACCCCGGCGGCGTCGGCTGCCGGGTCCGCGGGACGCCCCCCGGCGTCGGCGGCGCGAGCCGGGCCGCGGCGGCACGGTCGACAGCTCCGCAGCAGAGGCTCGCGCCGCAGGGGGGTGCGAGTTCCAGCCGATGGCCGCCAACCGCACCGGAGGTCCCATGAAGGGGAAGTCGCGCCAATCGCCTCCGACGAAGACCGTGACGATCGTGCTGGACGAAGTCTTCTGGAGGATCGTGCGGCAGGGGGCCGCCGATCTGACCCGGGACCGGGGGGCGCCGGTCACGCCGATCGAGTGGCTGACGGAAGCGATCATCGAGCGGGACCTGGCGCAGCGGCTGCGGGCGCAGCGGCCGCGGCCGGAGCCGCTGGCGCAGCGGTCGCTGTCGGGCGTGCAGTACGAGTATCTGGCGGAGCTGATCAAGAGCACGGGCTACAACGTGACGCGGGCGGCGGGGATCGCGGGGGTGGAGCGGCACACGTTGGCGCGGCTGCTGCGAAAGTACAGCATCCACCGGCCGGAGCGCCGATC
>JADGGV010000465.1 GCA_019689775.1 Gemmatimonadota bacterium | reverse complement strand
GCGGTGCGGAGACGGGCGATCGCGTCGTCGTAGCGGCCGGCCGCGAGGTAGTGGAGGCCCAGGTTGTAGAGCCCGGTCACGTTCACCGGCTCGCGCTCGACGACGTACTCCATGACCGCGATCGCCTCCTTCACCCGCCCGAGGGACGACAGCAGCGCGGTGCTGTTCCCCAGGACGCGGGGATCGGTCGAATCCAGCGCGAGCGCCCGCTCGTACTCCCGCGCCGCGCGCGCCAGGTCGCCCTCGAGGGAGGCGAGATAGCCGAGCCCCGCGTGGGCGAGCGCATAGCCCGGATCGATCGCGACGGCCTTCGCGGCCAGCTCACGCGCCCGTCGCAGCCCCTCCTCGTTCGGGAGCACGCCGATGATGCCCGTCTCGTTGACGATGTTGGTGGCGAGCTCCGTCCACGCGGGCGCATAGCGCGGATCGATCGCCAGCACCTGCCGGTAGAGCGAGTCCGAGCGCAAGAGCGACTCGCGGCTGAAGCCCCGGCCCAGCTCGCGCGCCTGGAGGTAGAGCGCGTACGCCCGCGGGTCCGTCTCTCTCGCCTGCGGCGCCGCCGCGCCGAGCAGCGTCACCCGAAGCTCCTTCACCACGTCCGAGGCGATCTCGTCCTGGACCTGGAACACATCGCCCAGCTTGCGGTCCCAGATCTGCGACCAGACCTGATAGCCGTCGGCCGCGCGGACGAGCTGCGCCGTGATCCGCACCCGGTCGCCTGCCCAGCGCACGGAGCCCTGAAGTACGTTCGCCACGTTGAGCCGGCGCGCGATCTCCGGCACCTCCAGGTGCTGCCCCTTGAACGAGAAGGAGGAGGTGCGCGCCGCGACCCGCAGCGCCGGCACCTTCGTCAGCAGGTCGAGCAGGTCCTCCGAGATCCCGTCGGCGAAGTACTCCTGCTCCTTGTCCGTCGACAGGTTCTCGAACGGCAGCACGGCGATGGAGTGCAGCGGCGCGGCGGGTGCCGCGGTGGCGCGCGAACCCGACGCCGCATCCGGCGCGGCACTGCCCGCGTCGCGACCACCCAGCACCCCGCCCTTGTGCCAGACGAACGTGTTCGCCAGCAGCAGCACCACGGCGGCGGAGAGGATGCCGATGATCCAGCGGTCGAGCCGCTTGCCGGTCTGCGGCGTGATCGACTGCGCCGGATCCACCTCGCTCTCGCGCTTGAGCCCCTCGGGCGTCAGCTCATAGAGCCACGCGAAGGCGATCCAGAACGGGAAGCCGAGCACCGAGGCGACGATGATCGCGCGCACTACCCAGGCCGGCACGTCGAAGAAGGGAAAGACCTGGGTGGCGACCTGGACGAGCAGCCAGGCCGCGGCCGCATAGAGCGCGGCGGCGCGCCAGACGTTGCGGCGCTTCAGCTCGGAGAGGAGGCTGCGCGGCATCGGCGGAGCCCCGGGCCAGGGGAGAACAAAGGAGGCGCGGCGCGTTCCGGCGAATGCTGCGGTCGGCCCGGAGCGCCGTCAAGGTTGGCGCCGGAGGGGGCACGAGCCGGGGCGCGCGCCGCCGTCGCCGCCGCGGGCGCAGGTTGCCGGCCTGCGGCGCCGGGTCTACCGTAGCCGGATCGACGACCCAACAAGCACACGCGGCAGCGGAACCCGGGAGATTCGCGATGAGTCGAGCCAGTGAGCCGGACGGGTACGTGGAGCTGGAGGTCGAGGACGGGACGACGATGCGCGCGTTCGTCGCGCGCCCGGAGGCGCCGCCGCCGCGCCCGGGGATCCTGGTGCTCCAGGCCGCGTTCGGCGTGAACGCGCACATTCGGGACGTGGCGGGGCGCTTCGCGGCGGAGGGGTTCGTCGCCGTCGCGCCGGAGCTGTTCCACCGGACGGCGCCGGGCTTCGACGGCCGGTACGACGACATCCCGTCGGCGCTCGCGCACGTGCGGGCGCTGACGCTGGACGGGCTCACGGCGGACCTGCGCGCGGCGTTCGAGTGGCTGCGCGGCCAGGACACCGTGCGGGAGGATGCGATCGCGGCGGTGGGGTTCTGCATGGGCGGGCGCGCGGCGTTCCTGGCGAACGCGACGCTGCCGCTGGCGGCGTCGGTCTCCTACTACGGCGGCGGGATCGCGCCGGCGCTGCTGGAGCGCGCGGGCGCGCTGTCCGGCCCGCAGCTCCTGTTCTGGGGCGGCGCCGACGCGGGGATCCCGCCCGAGCAGTACCGGGCGGTGGAGGACGCGCTGCGCGGGGCGGGGATGCGCTACGTCAGCGTCGTCTTCTCGCAGGCCGGGCACAGCTTCTTCAGCGACGCGCAGGCCGCGTACGATCCCGAGGCGGCGCGGGAGTCGTGGGCGCTCGCGCGGGCGTTCCTGCGGGACTACGTCGAGCGGGGGTGAACGGCGGCGCCGGCGCTCCGATCGATGCAGCCCGCGCCGAGCGGCTCAGCCGCGCACCGGCACCCGCAGCGCCTGCGCGACCTGCTCGGCCTGCCAGAGGTGGCGGTGCTGGTGGTGCGCGACGATCAGGAAGCAGGAGTAGGCGTTGTAGCGCACGCGGGCGTCGAACGGCGACTGGATCCGGATCCCGTTCAGCGGCAGCCCGTCCGCGTCGCGCAGGCAGCGGAGCAGCTCGTCCTGGAGCCGGTCGAAGCGCGCGACGAGCTCGGCGGGCGGCGTCGTCCCGGTCGGGTCGAACGGCGCCGTCGTCTTCGTGCGGGCGAACCGCACCGGCGGCGGCATGGTCAGCGACAGCACGAAGCCGAGCGGGTCGCGGCGGTAGCGGCGGTCCGACTGCCGCGGCGTCGTGCTCGCCGCCGCCGAGAGGGCGGAGCGGAGGAGCGGGAGCACCGCCTCGGAGGTGCGGTTCAGGTGCTCGACGCAGTCGGCGATCGACCAGCGGTCCGACGCGGGCCGCGCCGGCCAGCGCTCGGGCGGCGCCGTCTCCCGGAGGCGGTGCAGGCGGGCCTGCGCGTCGCGGAGTGCGGTCTCGATCGGTCGGAGCTGAGGGTGCACGGGCGCCTCGTATGGTTCGCGCGGTGGAGGTTCGTGCCGGGGGATCGGCCCGCCGCCGCCCGGCGGGGCGGGCCCTCAGCCGGCGGCGGCGCGCAGCTCGGCGCGCATCGCCTCGGCCAGCTCGGGGCGGCCGTGGAACGCGGCGGGCGTCGCCTGGAGCAGCGTGATGCGCCACTCGCCGTCGCTCCGGGCGGCGACGAGCGTCTGCACGGCCTGCGGGAACGACTCGGCGGCGGGGTCGTGGATCCAGCCGCTCGCGGCGCGGAGGACGGCGACGCCGGGTGCGGGGAAGCGCACGTCGCGCACGACCGTCACCCAGCGCCCGGGCGTGTGGTCGGCGAAGATGCGCTTCATGGTCGCGGCGATCTCGTCCCGGCCGCGCATGATGCTGCCGTCGAAGCCGACGACGTCGGCGTCGGCGGCGAACGGGGCGGCCATGGCGTCGCCGTCGAGCGCGTTCCAGCCGGCGACGACGCGATCGAGGAGCGCGCGGACGGCGCCCTCGTCGCCTTCGTCGGGCGGCGTCGGCAGCCCCTGTCCGCCGAGCGGCGTGGTCTCGAAGCGCTCGGCGAAGCCGGCGATGAGCGGGCGGCCGCGGGCGATGGCCTGCTG
>JADGGV010000021.1 GCA_019689775.1 Gemmatimonadota bacterium | reverse complement strand
GGGGGGGGGGGGGGGGGGGGGGGGGGGCGCCGCGATCGGGACCGGGGCCGGGATCGGAACCGGGATCGGGACCGGGATCGGGACCGGGATCGGGACCGGGATCGGGACCGGGATCGGAACCGCGATTGGGAACGGGAACGAGAACGGGGACGAGATCGAGATCGAGATCAAGATCGAGGCCGGGATCGAGGTCGAGAACGACGTCGAGGCCGCGACCGGGGCCGACCGGACGCGCCGGGATCGGTGGGAGGACGGATGGCGGGCCTGTGCATCCTCGCTGCGCGGCGCGGATCGGCCTAACCGCTGCGCGGAGATCGGGTCGAACGGAATGGAATCGACAGGATGAACAGGATCACATCTGATGAACGGCGGGCGGGCGCGGCTGCGCCCCGGGGCGGTTGTCCCTCCGGTTTTACTTCACAAATGAATTTGTTATCAGATTTTATCCTGTTTATCCTGTCTAATATAATTTGTATGTTTCATAACCGAAATCGCCGCCCGACCCAGTGGATGAGAGACCTCATCCCACGCCAGCAATCCCACCCCCGCGTCGCCGTCCCCGAGGCGCCGGTCGGACTGGCGGGGGGGCGGCCGCGGCCGGCCATCGCGGCGGCGCCGCCCCGGGGATGCCCGGCCGCCGTCGGGCGCCCCGGCGCCCGCCGCCCCCGTATCCCACACCGAGTGCGGTGAGCAGTATGCCGAAGGTCCTGATCATCGACGACGAGCATTCGATCCTCCAGACGCTGAAGATCCTGCTACGGGGCGAGGGCTTCGAGGTGGAGGTGTCGGACAACGGGCGGGAGGCGCTGGCCCGGCTCTCCGACATCGCGCCGGACGTGGTGCTGACGGACATCCGCATGCCCGGCGTGTCGGGGCTGGAGGTGCTGGCGGCGGTGCGGGAGAAGGACCCGGAGCTGCCGGTGATCCTGATGACGGCGCAGGCGTCGCTCCAGTCGGCGGTGCAGGCGGTGAACCAGGGGGCGTTCTACTACGTCCAGAAGCCGTTCCGGAACGACGAGATGGCGGCGCTGTGCCGGCGCGCGGCGGAGACGCGGGCGCTCGCGCGGGAGAACCGGCAGCTCAAGAAGGAGATCCGGCGGCGGGACTCCTCGCGGGCGGCGCGGCCGGTGGGCAAGAACCGTGCGTTCGTCGAGGTGCTGCGGCTGGCGGAGATGGTCGCGCCGACCGACTCGACCGTGCTGGTGACGGGGGAGAGCGGGACGGGGAAGGAGATTCTGGCGCGCTACATCCACCAGCTCTCGGAGCGAGAGGCGGGGCCGTTCGTCTCGATCAACTGTGGCGCGCTGCCGGAGAGCCTCCTCGAGTCGGAGCTGTTCGGTCACGTAAAGGGGAGCTTCACCGGCGCGGTGCGCGACAAGGAGGGGCTGCTCGCGGCGGCGCGCGGCGGCACGTTCTTCCTGGACGAGGTGGGCGAGATGTCGCCGGCGTTGCAGGTGAAGCTGCTGCGCGCGCTCCAGGAGCGGGAGATCGTGCCGGTGGGCGCGACGGAGCCGCGCCCGATCGACGTGCGCATCATCGCGGCGACGAACCGCGACCTGGAACAGGAGATCCGGCGAGGTACGTTCCGCAGCGACCTGTACTATCGGCTGAACGTCATCTCCCTGCATATTCCGCCGCTTCGGGAGCGGCGCGACGACATCCCGCTGCTCGCCGAGTGGTTCCTGGCGCGCCTGGCGGCGGAGCGCGGCGACGGCGTCACCTACTCGCTGGAGGCGGAGGCGCTGGCGGCGCTGCGGGCGTACGACTGGCCGGGGAACGTGCGGGAGCTGGAGAACGCGCTGGAGCGTGCGGCGATCCTGTCGCACGGGCCGGTGGTGCGGGCGGCGGCGCTCCCCTCGCGGATCACGGCGCCGGGCGGCCGGGCGCTGGTCTCGGAGCGGCCGCCGGCGAACCCGACGCTGGAGATCATCGAGCGCGCCTACATCGAGTGGGTGCTGCGGGCGGAGGGTGGAAACAAGGCCCGAGCGGCCGAGGTACTCGGTATCGACCCGTCGACGCTGTACCGCAAGATCAACCGCTACGGTCTGGGGGATTGAGGATGCGCTGGAACGAGGTCCGGCTGAGCGTCATCATGCCGGTGTACAACGAGGAGCGCACGGTAGCCCACTCGATCGCGCGGGTGAGGTCGGTCCCCCTCGACATCGAGCTGGTGTGCGTCGACGACTGCTCGACGGACGGCACGCGGGCGGTGCTCCAGGGCCTTGCCGACGAGGGCGTGATCGACATCCTCGTCTGGCACGAGAAGAATCGCGGCAAGGGCGCGGCCGTGCGCACGGGGATCGAGCGCGCGACCGGCGACGTGATCGTGATCCAGGACGCCGACCTCGAGTATGATCCGCACGAGCTGCCGCGGCTGCTCGAGCCGATCCTCGACGGGCGCGCCGACGCCGTCTTCGGCAGCCGCTTCCTCGGCGGGCCGCACCGCGTGCTCTACTTCTGGCACAGCCTAGGGAACGGCCTGCTGACGCTCGTCTCCAACATGCTGACGGACCTGAACCTGACCGACATGGAGACGTGCTACAAGATGGTGCGGGCCGACCTGCTGAAGACGCTGCCGCTGACGTGCAACCGCTTCGGTATCGAGCCGGAGCTGACCGCGCGGCTGGCGCAGAGCGGCGCGCGCATCTTCGAGGTGCCGATCAGCTACTCCGGGCGGACGTACGCGGAGGGGAAGAAGATCAACTGGAAGGACGGCATCGCCGCCTTCTGGCACATCGTGCGCTGCAACGTCTTCGGCCCGAAGGCGGCGCCGTTCCGCGCCCCGGGCGAGGAGAAACCGCTCGAGGCGAAGCGCGGGCCGCGTCGCCTGCCGCTCCCCTCGGAGGTCGCTTCCCGCGCGCGCGGCCATTCAGGCGCCCCGAGCCAGAAGCCGTGAGGGCGGCGGCGCCGGCGGCGACGACGCTTCCGGGGCCTGCGGCGCCCGCGTGGCCGGCCCTCGCCGACGGCGCGCTCCGCGCCGCGGTCGTGGCGCTGGCCGTGGCCTCGCTGGCGGGGCTCCCGGTCGTGGCCGGGCGGGTTCCGGACGGCTGGGCGCGCCTCGCGCTCGTCGGCTGGACCGGCGTCATCTCCGTGCTGCTCGGCGCGCTCCTGACCGTCGTCGCGCGGGGGCGCCGGATCGCGCTCCGGGCGCCGGCCTGGCTGGCCGGGGCCGCGCCGCTGGCGTGCGCCGCGGCGATCGTCGGCGCGGTCGCGCTGGTGCACCTCCGCGTGTTCGGCGGGATGCCGCAGTTCCCCGATTCCTTCGCCGAGCTGGTCCAGGCGCGGATCCTCGCCGCCGGCCGGCTCTGGCTCCCCGCGCCGGCCGACCCGGCCGCCTTCGCCATCGCGAACATCGTCGATGACGCCGGCCGCTGGTACGCGCAGTACCCGGTCGGCAATCCGGCGCTCCTCGCGCTCGGCATCCTCACGGGTGCATCCTGGCTTCCGCCGGTGCTGATCGCCGCGTCGCTCGCGGCGGGCACGTGGGCGCTCGGCGTGGAGGCGGTCGGCCGCGACGGCGCCGTCGTCGCGCTCGCGCTCTCGCTCGCCTCGCCGATGCTCGTCCTCTCCGCGGCCGCCGGGATGAGCCAGGCGACGACGGCGGCGCTCGCGGTCTGGGTCCTGTTCGCCGCGCTGCGCGCGCGCCGTTCGGCGAGCCCCCCAGCGGCGCTCGGCGCCGGCGTGCTGGTCGGGCTGGCGGCCGCCGTCCGGCCGATGGACGCGGCCGTGCTCGGCGTCGTCGTGGCGGCGTACCTGGCCGCCGGGCCGGCGACGCGACGGCCGGCGCCGCCCGGCGCGCTCGCGCTGGGCGCGCTGCTCGGCGCCGCGCCGCTGCTGCTGGCGAACGCGGCCACGACCGGCGCGCCGCTCCGCTTCGGCTACACGGTGCTGTGGGGGCGCGGCACGCTCCCGGGCTTCGGGGTGCGCGGGATCGGCGTGCCGTTCGGGCCGCTGGACGCCGTGCGCAACACGCTGTTCGACCTCGGCGGGCTCGACCTCGCGCTGCTCGAGTGGCCGGCGCCGGTGCTCCTCGTGGTGGCCGGCGCGGTCGTGACGCGGCGCGCGCTCCCGTCGGCGCAGCGGCTGCTCCTCGGCTACGTGCTGGCGCAGGTGGCGGCGTACTTCACGTACTACCACCACGACTTCTTTTACGGCCCGCGCTTCCTCCTCCCGGCGGCGCCGGCGCTGCTGCTCGTGCTCGCGGACGGGCTCGTTCGCGCGGCGCGCTGGCGCCCGGCGGCCGGGCGCGTGCCGCGCGCGCTCGCGCTGGGGCGTACGCTCCTGGTCGCACAGGCGGTGTGCGCGTTCGCGCTCCTGGCCGCGCCGCGGCTGCTCCGCGCCGGCTCGCGGGACGTGGCGGCGGCCGCCGCCGTCGCGCGCGCCGCCGCGGGCCTCCCGCCGGCGATCGTGCTGGTGGACGACGGCTGGGGCGCGCGCCTCGTCGGCCGGCTCTGGCGCCTGGGCGTGGGCGTGCCGGCCGCGGAGCGCCTCTACGCAGGCGCCGATGCGTGCTCGCTGGAGCTGGCGCTCGGCGCGGTCGAGCGGCGCGGCCTCTCGGGCGACGCTGCGCGTGCCGAGCTGCGTCGCCTCCTCGCCGACGCCGGGCCCGGCGTGCCGACCGGCGCGCCGCCCGCACCGTCGCTCCGGCTCGCGCCCGGCGCGCCGCTGCCGCCGCCGTGTGGCGCGCAGCTCGCGTACGATCGGGAATGGCTGCGCGCGTCGCTGGCGCCGCTCCTCTGGCTGAACCGGCCGGACGGGCGCGGCGTGCTGTTCCGGCGCGATCCCGGCCCCGCGGAGCGCGTCCGCTCGGCGGGCCGGCCGGTATTCCGGGCCCGGATCGTCCCCGCGCCGGCGGGCTTCGACGTCCGGTTCGAGCCGCTGCCCGGCGGCATCACCCCCCACGTCGCCTCGGAGTGAAAGGGCGGGAGCCGAGCATGATCGAGACCATGGCGACGACGCCAGGTTCGGAGGCGCCGCGCGCGGC
This sequence comes from Gemmatimonadota bacterium, assembly GCA_019689775.1. Classification (GTDB taxonomy): domain Bacteria; phylum Gemmatimonadota; class Gemmatimonadetes; order Longimicrobiales; family RSA9; genus JADGGV01. Next base: position 14,416 of record JADGGV010000021.1, on the reverse strand, counting down.
CGGTGAGCCGGCGGGCGCGGGGGCGACCACGCGCGTCGTGCCGCCGCGGGCGCGGCGGTGGCTCCTGCTCCTGATCGTGCTCCTCTCGACGGGCGCGATCGTCTCCGCGATGCGCCGGACGTCGGCCACGTTCGACGAGATCGTGTTCCTGGCGACGGGCGCGCGAGGCTATCACCTCGGCCGCTTCGACGCGGTCCCCGACCACCCGCCGGTGCTCCAGTACCTCTACGGTCTGCCGGTCTACCTGGCGCACCCGACGTTCCCGGCCGAGTTCGGCAGCGCGCTGCACCCGGGCTACCGCTACGCCTACGCGCAACGGCTCCTCTGGGAGTCCGGGAACGACGCCGAGCGCCTCGTCTTCCTGGCCCGGCTCGTCGCCTCCGCGTTCGCGCTCGCGCTCGTCCTCGGCGCCTGGGGCGTGACCCGGCGCCTGGCCGGCGACGACGCCGCGCTGCTCGCCGCCGGACTCGTCGCGTTCCTGCCCGACGTGCTCGCCCACGGCGGCGTCGCCTACGGCGACGTCCCGTTCGCGGCCGCCTACCTGCTCGCCGTCGCGGTCTTCGACGCGGCCGTGCGCCGCCCCAGCCCCGCGCGCGGCGCGCTCGCCGGCGCCGTCGCCGCCCTCGCCGTCGGGATCAAGTACAGCGCGCTCGCGCTCGCGCCCCTCGCCGTGCTCCTCGTCGCCGCCGAAGCGGCCACGCGGCCGAAGGACCGGGCCTGGCGGCGCGGCATCGGCCTCGCGCTCGGCGCCGGGCTGCTCGCGCTCTACCTCGCGCTCGTCGCCATCTACCGCGGCGACGTCGCGCTCGCGCAGCTCCGCGAGGGGCTGCGGCTGACGCGCCTGCACGTCGAGTACGGCCACGGCGTCCCGAGCTACCTGCTCGGCCACACGAGCGAGCGGGGGTGGTGGTACTTTTTCCCGGTCGCCTTCCTGTTCAAGACGCCCGCCGCGCTGCATGCGCTGATGCTCCTCGCCGTGCTCGGCGGCGTCCGGGCCGCGCGCGCCGCAGCGCCGGGCGTGGCCGCGCGGTTGCGCGTCGCGCTCGGCTCGCCGCTCCGCGCCGTCTGGATCGCGCTCCTCGTCTTTCTCGCGTTCCTGCTGCGCTCGCACCTGGACATCGGCTTCCGCTACGCGCTACCGGCGCTGCCCCTTCTCTGCATCCTGGTCGCCGTCGGCATCACGCGCCTGTGGGCGACGTCGTCGCGTCTCGTGCGCGGCGTCGTCGCGGCCTTGCTCGTGGCGTACGCCGCATCGTCGCTCTCGTTCTACCCGCACTTCCTGGCGTACACGAGCGAGTACGCCCCCGGCCGCGACCGGGGCGACGAGGTGCTCGTCGACTCGAGCCTGGATTGGGGGCAGGGGCTCCTCGAGCTGCGCGACTTCATGCGCCGCGAGCGCATCGACCGCGTCTACCTCAGCTACTTCGGCTCCGCGCTGCCGGCCGGCTATGGAATCGATTATGTTCCGCTCCCGAGCTTCTTCGTGTTGCCGCCGGCGCGCGCGCCGCGCCCGGGCGACCGGGAGCCGGCGTGGGTGGTCGTCTCGGCCACCACGCTGCACGGGCTCTATCTCGTGGGCGACCCCTTCGCCCGACTCCGCTCCCGCCGCCCGGACCGCGTCCTGGCCCACTCGCTGTTCGTCTACCGGCTCCGCGACGACTGAGGTGTCCGCGCGGGGCCGGGGAGGGATCCATGCTGGACGAGGAAGGCCCGATGTCGACTGAGCTCGAGCCGTCGCCCGGAACGGCCGCGGCGCCCGCGTGGCGCCCGGAGCCGCCGGCGGCATGCGCCGTCTCCATCGTCTGCCCCGTCTACAACGAGGCGCTGAACATCGCCGAGCTGTACCAGCGGTTGGCGCGCGTGCTCCCCGGCGACGACGTCGAGTTCATCTTCGTCGACGACGGCAGCACCGACGGCACGTACGAGGGCCTGCGCGCGATCGCCGCGACCGACCCGCGGATGCGCATCATTCGCTTTCGCCGCAACTTCGGGCAGACCGCGGCGCTCTCGGCGGGGATCGACCACGCGCGCGGCGCGATCATCGTCCCGATCGACGGCGACCTCCAGAACGACCCGAACGACATCCCGCGCTTGCTCGCCCGCCTGGAGGAGGGGTATGACGTGGTCAGCGGCTGGCGGCGCGACCGGAAGGACCCGCTCCACCGGCGGCTCCCCTCGATCGTCGCGAACCGCATCATCTCGCTCATCTCCGGCGTGCACCTGCACGACTACGGCTGCTCGCTGAAGGCGTACCGGCGGGAAGTGCTCGCGGACGTGCGCCTCTACGGCGAGATGCACCGCTTCGTGCCGATCTACGCGAGCTGGCAGGGTGCGCGCGTGACCGAGATGGTCGTCGACCACCACCCGCGCACGCGCGGCAAGTCGAACTACGGCATCGAGCGGACGCTGAAGGTGATCCTCGACATGCTGGTGGTGAAGTTCCTCGCCTCGTACGCGACGAAGCCGATCTACGTCTTCGGCGGCTTCGGCATCCTCTCGCTGCTGGCGGCGGTCGCCGTCTTTTGCGCGATGGTGTACCTGAAGCTCGCGCACATCCGGGACTTCGTCGCGACGCCGCTCCCGCTCGTCGTCGTCATGCTCGTCCTGGTCGGGTGCCTGAGCGTGCTCCTCGGGCTCGTCGCGGAGCTGACCGTGCGCACCTACTACGAGTCGCAGGGGAAGCGCACGTACTCGATCCGGGAGGTGGTGGAGCAGCGATGAAGCCGAGGGTCGTGCAGTACCTCTGCTGTCCCGCGTGCGAGGCGGAGCTCCGCCTCGAGGCCACGGCCACCGACCGCGACGACGTGATGGAGGGCGCGCTCGCCTGCACCGGCTGCGCCGCCGTCTACCCGATCCGCGCCGGCGTGCCGCGCTTCGCCGACGACGTGGCCGGCATCGAGCGCGACACGGCCGCCGCGTTCGGCTGGGAGTGGAACCAGTACTCCGAGCTGGAGCCGCGCTACCGGCAGCAGTTCCTCGACTGGATCCACCCGGTCGGCCCCGACTTCTTCCGCGACAAGGTCGTGCTGGAGGGCGGGTGCGGGAAGGGGAGGCACACCGCGCTCGCCGTCGAGTTCGGCGCGCGGGATGTCATTGCGCTCGATCTGGGCGACGCCGTGGCCGCCGCGTTCCGGAACACGCGCCACCTGCCGAACGCGCACATCCTCCAGGCGGACGTGAACCGGCCGCCGGTGAAGCGCGTCGTCGACTTCGCGTTCTCGGTGGGCGTGCTGCACCACACGCCGGAGCCGGAGCGCGGCTTCCGCGCGCTCGCCTCGCGCGTGCGCCCGGGCGGCGCGATCTCCGCCTGGGTCTACGGCCGCGAGGGGAACGGCTGGATCGTGCACCTGGTCACGCCGATCCGCGAGCGCGTCACCTCACGCCTCCCGCACGCGCTGCTCGACGTCGTCGCCGGCGCGCTCACCGTGCCGCTCTGGCTCGCGACGAAGCTCGTCTACGGCCCGACGCGGCGCAGTCGCGCCGCCGCGCTCCTCCCGTACCGCGACTACCTGTGCTACATCGCGCCGTTCCCGTTCCGCGAGCAGCGCTCGATCGTCTTCGACCACCTGGTCGCGCCGATCGCGTTCTACGTGCGGCGCGAGGAGTTCGCCGGCTGGTTCGAGCGCTGCGGCCTGCGCGACGTCTGCATCGAGCGCCACAACGCCAACAGTTGGCGTGGGTTCGGGGTCGTCCCCGCGCCGGCGGACGGGTGAGCGGCGCATGTGCGGGATCGCCGGGATCGCGGCGCTGGACCCACGCCGGCCGGTGGATGCGGCGCCGGTGCACGCCATGCTCGAGCGGCTGCGCCACCGCGGCCCGGACGACGCCGGCGTGCACGCGGAGCGGGGCGTGGTGCTCGGCCATCGTCGCCTGTCGATCATCGACCTGGCGGGCGGCCACCAGCCGCTCTTCGGCCAGCGGCGCTCGACGGTGGTCGTGGCGAACGGCGAGATCTACAACTACCGCGAGCTGGCGCGGGAGCTGGAGTCGCGCGGGCACGTCTTCCGCACCGCGTCGGACACGGAGGTCGCGGCCCACGCCTACGACGAGTGGGGGCTGGACGCGCTCGACCGGATGGATGCGATGCTCGCGCTGGCGCTCTGGGATGGCGAGCGGCGCCGCCTCGTGCTCGCGCGCGACCGGATGGGCGAGAAGCCGCTCTACTGGACGCTGGCCGACGGGCTGCTCCTCTTCGCCTCGGAGTTGACGGCGCTTCTCGTGCACCCGGCCGTGCGCCCGGCGCTGGACCCGCGCGCGCTCTCCGCGTACCTCGCGCTCGAATACGTGCCCGCGCCGTTGTGCATGGTCGCGGGCGTGCGGAAGCTCGAGCCGGGCACGTACCTCGTGCTGGAGGACGGCCGGGTCGAGGTCCGGCCGTTCTGGCGCGTGCCGGCCTGGGCGCCGACGCGCCTGGCCTACCCCGAGGCCGTCGAGCGGCTGCGCCAGCTCCTGGACCGCGCCGTCGCGTCCCGCCTGGTGAGCGACGTGCCGCTCGGCGTCTTCCTCTCCGGCGGGCTCGACTCCAGCACCATCGCGGCGTTCGCGGCCTGCCACGGCGCCGTCGAGACGTTCTCGATCGGCTTCGAGGAGGCGAGCTTCGATGAGCGCGCCTACGCGCGCCAGGTCGCCGAGCGGCTCGGCACGACCCACCACGAGCGCGTGCTCCGTGGCGCGGACATGCCCGCACTCGTGCCGCGCCTGGCCGAGCTGCTCGACGAGCCGCTGGGCGACGCGTCCATCGTCCCGACCGCGCTGCTGAGCGGCTTCGCGCGCGAGCGCATCACCGTCGCGCTCGGCGGCGACGCCGGCGACGAGCTGTTCGCCGGCTACCCGATGCACCAGGCGCAGCGCCTGGCGCCGTACGCCCGCGTGCTGGCCGTCGCCGGCGGGGTGCTGCGGCGCGCGACCGAGCGGCTCCCGGTCTCCCACGCCAACTTCGCGTTCGGCTTCAAGGTGAGGACGTTCCTGCGGGGGCTTGAGGCGGCGCCGCCGCTGAACCAGGGGCTGTGGCTGTCGTCGTTCGCGCCCGCGGAGCAGCGGGCGCTGCTGACGCCGGAGGCGTGGGAGGCGGCGGAGCGCGGGCGCTGGGCGTTCCGCACGCTCGAGGACGGCTGGGCGGCGGGGGAGGGGATGCCGCGGGTCGCGCGCTCGGCGCGGCTCGACGCGCTGACCTATCTGCCGAACGACATCCTGACGAAGGTCGACCGCGCAAGCATGAGCGTCGCGCTCGAGGTGCGGGCGCCGTTCCTCGCGCGCGACGTCGTCGAGTTCGCCGCCTCGCTCCCGGACGCGTACCTCATGAAGGGGTTGACCGGGAAGCGGATCCTGCGGGATGCCGTGCGGGATCTCCTGCCGCCGACGGTGCTCGCGCGGCCGAAGAAGGGGTTCGGCATCCCGGTGGCCGCGTGGCTGACCGGCCCGCTTCGGGAGCTGGCGCACGATCTCCTGGGCGAGGCGTCGCTGGCGGGAGCGGGGCTGTTCCGGCCGGCGGTCGTGGCGCGGCTGCTCGGCGAGCACGAGGCGCGGCGCGCCGACCACCGCAAGCCGCTCTGGACGCTGCTGGTCTTCGAGCTGTGGCGCCGCGCGAACCTGGGTGCGGGCGCGCCCGCGGCCTCGGCGCCGCTGGCGGGGGTGCCATGAGCGCGCCGGCGCCCGGCCGCGTCTCGCGGCGCATGCAGCTCGCGATCGCGCTCATGGCCATCGTCGTCTACTTGCCGAGCATCTTCAACGGCTTCGCCTACGACGACGTGGCGGTCGTGCAGAACGACGGCCGGATCCACACGTTGACGAACCTGGCGCGGATCTTCGCCCAGCCGTACTGGGCGGACCGGGGGACGGAGTTCGCGATCTACCGGCCGCTGACCAGCGCGAGCTTCGCCATCGACTGGTTCGTCTCGCGCGGGTACCCGATGTGGTTCCACATCGTCAACGTGCTCTGGCACGCTGGCTCGTGCGTGCTGTTGCTGCTGGTGCTGGCCGAGCTGTTCCCGCCCGTGGCGGCGCTGGGCGGCGCGCTCCTCTTCGCGCTGCACCCGGCGCACGTCGAGGCGGTGGCGAACGTCGTCGGGCGCGCGGAGGTGATGTCGGCGGCGTTCGCGTTCGCCGCCGCGCTGCTGTGGATGCGGAGCGGGGCGCGGCTCGGGGTGCGCACCGCGGTCGCGGTCGCCGCGCTCTACGCGCTGGCCATGCTGGCGAAGGAGAGCGCGGTCACGTTGCCGGCGCTTCTGGTGCTGCTGGATGCCGCGCGGGGCGAGTGGCGGGTCGGCTCGTCGAGCGCGGCGGCGTACCTGCGCCGGCGCGCTCCCGCGCTGGCGCTCCTCGGCGTCGCGCTCGCCGGCGAGCTCGCGGCGCGGTACGCCGTGATCGGCCGGATGGGCCCGGCGGTCGTCGACCCGATCTTCGACGTGGCGAGCTCCGGCCCGGACCGGGTGCGTACGGCGCTCTCCGCCTGGCCGATCTTCCTGCGGATCCTCTTCTTCCCGCGGGTGCTGCTGGCCGACTATGCGCCCCGCATCTCGCTGCCGGCGCTGCACTGGACGGCCGGCGCGATCGCCGGCGCGGCGCTGCTGGCCGGGTGCGTGGTCGGCGGACTGGTCGCGCTGGCGCGCGGGCGGGGCCGGACCGCGCTCGGGTTCCTCTGGTTCCCGGTCGCGATCCTGCCCGTCTCGAACCTGCTCTTCCCGACCGGGATCTTCGTCGCGGAGCGGACGCTGTACGTGCCGTCCGTGGCGCTGTCCATTGGCGTTGCCGGGCTGACGGCGCTCGCGCTGCGCGCGCCCTGGGGCGCCGACTGGCGCGTGCTGGCGGCCGCGGCCACGCCGCTGATGCTCGTGCTCGCGGTGCGGTCGGTCGTGCGCGAGCCCGAGTGGCGCGACACGGCGACGATCTTCGCGGCGCTCGACCGGGACGCGCCCGAGGCGTTCCGCGTGCAATGGGACCTGGCGCGGCGCGCGCGCCGGGCGGGGAACAAGGTCGACGCGGCCGCGCACTTCGCGCGGGCGCTCGAGCTGTGGCCGAACCGGCTCGCGCTGGTGGTCGAGGCGGGGCAGAACGCCGTCGAGCTGGGGTGGAGGGACTACGCGGCATCGCTCGCCGCGATGGCGCAGGCGCGCTGGCCGCGCGATCCGTCGGTCCGGCGCCTGGTCGCCGCGGTCGCGCGCGGCCGGGCGGAGCGCCCGCTCCGCCCGCGGACGGCGTCGCCCGGCGGGTCGCGCTCGCTCGGCCGACGCGCCGACGCCGGCCGTCCCGACGCCGCCGCACGGAGACTCTGAGCCGCCCCCGACGATGGAGTCACGGCGCCGAACCCGCCTCGCGCTCGCCGTCGCCGGCGTGGCGGCGCTCGTGTATCTGCCGAGTCTCCGCAACGGCTTCGCGTACGACGACGTGCCCGCCATCGCCGGCGATCCGCGCATCCACACCTGGGCCGGCGTGCTCGGGGCGTTCACGCGGCCGTACTGGGCGGGGGGCGGCGCCGAGCTCGGGCTCTACCGCCCGCTGACCAGCGTCTCCTTCGGCGTGGACTGGCTGCTCGGCGGCGCCGCGCCGGCGTGGTTCCACGCGGTCAACGTGCTCTGGCACGCCGCCGCCTCCACGCTCTCGTTCCTGCTCCTCGCGGAGCTGTTTCCTCCGGCGGCCGCATTCGCCGGCGCGCTCCTCTTCGCGGTGCACCCGGTGCACGTGGAGGCGGTAGCGAACGTGGTCGGGCGCGCGGAGCCGATGTCGGCGGCGTTCTTCCTCGGCGCCGCGCTGCTGTGGATGCGGAGCGGGGCGGCGCTCCCGGCGCGGCGCCTGGCGGCCGTGGCGTCGCTGTACGCGCTGGCGCTGCTGTCGAAGGAGAGCGCCGCCACGCTGCCGGCGCTCCTGGTGTTGCTCGACGCCGCTCGGCGCGAGTGGAGCGCCCGCGCGGGCGGGCTTGCCGGCTACCTGCGCCGGCGCGGCGCCGCGTTGGGTGTCCTACTCGCGGTCCTCGCCGCCGCCACCGTCGCCCGCGTCGCCGTCGTCGGATGCCTCTCGCCCGCCGCGTACGATCCGACGCTCGAGGTCGTCGCCGGTGGCCCCGAGCGCATCCTCACGGCGCTCCAGGCCTGGCCGGTCTACCTCCGCCTGCTCCTGTTCCCCCGCACGCTGCTTGCCGACTACGGGCCACGTATCCTGCTGCCGGCGTTCGGGTGGACGACGGCCGCGGCGGCGGGACTCGCGCTCCTGGCCGCCCTCGTGATCGGCGGCCTCGTGGCGCTCGACCGCGCGCGACCCCGCGCCGCGCTCGGGCTCCTCTGGTTCCCGCTCACGATCCTCCCCGTCTCGAACCTGCTCTTCCCGACGGGGATCCTCGTCGCGGAGCGGACGCTCTACCTGCCATCGCTCGCGCTCGGCTTCGGCGTCGCCGGTGCCGGCGCCCTCCTCGCGACGTGGCCGCCCGCCGTGCGCCGGACGGCGGCCGCGCTGGCCGCCGTCGTGGTCGTCGCCTTCGCCGCCCGCAGCATCCTCCGTGAGCCGGACTGGGCGTCGACGGAAACGATCTTCGCCGCCCTCATGCGCGACCGGCCGGACTCGTTCCGCGCGCACTGGATCTACGCGCGCCGCGCCGCGCTCGCCGGCGACGCGGCCGGCGCCCGCGCCCACTACGACGAGGCGCTGCGCCTCTGGCCGTACCGCCGCGCGCTCCTCCTGGAGGCCGGCGAGGCGGCCGTGCGCGAAGGCCGGCTCGACTACGCCGCCGTCCTCGCGCGCATCGCGGCCGAGCGCTGGCCCGATGATCCCCGCGTCCGCGCGCTCGCCGCCGCGACGCGGCGCACCCCGTGAACCCGGCCCCGCCATGGACCGCACGCGCCGCAACCGCCTCTGCGCCGCCGGCGTCGCCGCCGCCGCGCTCGCCGTCTACGCCAACTCGCTGGCCAATGGCTTCGCGTACGACGACCTGGCCATCATCAAGACGAACACGCGTGTCCACGACCTGCGCGCGCTCGGCGACATCCTGCTCACGCCGTACTGGCCCATCTACGGCCAGGAGTTCGGCCTCTACCGTCCGCTCGCGATCCTGGCCTACGCCGTCCAGTGGGCGCTCGGCGGCGGCGCGCCGTGGATCTTCCATCTCGGCAACGTCCTCGAGCACGCCGCCGTCTGCGTGCTGGCCTACCTCTTCCTGGAGCGGCTGACCGACTGGCGCGCGGCGCTCGCCGGTGCGCTCGTCTTCGCCGTCCACCCGGTCCACACCGAGGCCGTGGCCAACGTGGTCGGGCAGGCCGAGCTGCTCGGCGCGCTCGGAATCCTGACCGGCGCCCTCCTCTACGTCTCGCGCCCCGAGCTGGCGCTCGCGCCCGGGCGGCGCTGGGCGATCGCCGCCGCGTACGCCCTGGCCGTCGGGACGAAGGAGAGCACCATCGTCTTCCCGGCGCTCCTCCCGCTTCTCGACCTCGCGCAGCGTCGCACGGCGCTCCGCCGCGACGAGCTCGCCCGCTACGCCCGCGTGCTGGCGCCCACCGCGCTCGTCCTCGCCGTCATCGGCGGCGGCTACGTCGTGCTCCGCCTCGCCATCCTCGGCACGCTCACCGCCAGCGACGCGAACCCCTCGCTCCGCTTCCTCCACGACCACCATGTCCTCATGGGGCTGCGCGTCTGGCCCGAGTACCTGCGGCTGCTCCTCTTCCCACGCGACCTCTCCGCCGACTACTCGCCGGCCGTGATCCTGCCGGTCACGTCGATGAACGCCGAGACGTGGCTCGGGCTCGCGCTCCTCCTCCTCACCGTCGCCTGCGCGCTCCTGGTCCGACGCCGCCCGGGGATCGGCCTCCCGGCCGCCTGGTTCCTCGTCACGATCCTGATCGTCTCGAACCTCTTCTTCCCGATCGGCGTCGTCCTGGCCGAGCGCACGCTCTACGTCCCGTCCATCGCCGTGGCGCTCGGCGTCGCCTACGCCTGGCGGGCGCTGCCGGCCGCCGCGCCCCGCCGCGCGCTCGCCTGGGGCGGCCTTGCCCTCGTCCTCGCGCTCGGCGCCGCCCGCACCTTCGTCCGCAACCCCGACTGGAAGTCCACCCGCCAGATGTGGTACTCCGTCATCCGCGACCACCCCGAGTCGTTCCGCGGCCAGTGGTACGCCGGCGACATCGAGGAGGGCGCCGGGAACCTGGCCGCCGCCCGCGACCACTGGACGCTCGCCTACCGCCTGTGGCCCCAGGGCGGGCCCGGCTTCTGGGAGTCGATGGCCGGCTTCCTCTACCGGACGCGCCGCTTCAGCGAGGCTTCCGCCCTCTACAAGCACACCATCGAGGCGTTCGGGCTCGGGAACGCCCCCGCCGACGACCACGAGATGCTCGTGCTCTCCTACCTCGGCGCCGGACGCTACCGCGACGCGCTCCAGGCCGCCGAGCGCGCCATGCGACAGTACGGCCCGACCCCCGCGCTCGCCGATCTCCGCGCCCACGCCCTCACCGCCCTGGACAGCGCCGGCGCCATCCCCGCCTGGCGCGCCGTCATCCGCGCCGACTCCGCTCACGGCGCCGCCGAGCAGTGGGCCGAGCTCGCCCGCGCCTTCGCGCGCGCCGGCCTCATGGATTCCGCCCGCGCCGCCCTCGACACCGCGGGCCTCCGCGCCCGCTCCGACCCGACCGCCCGCGCCCAGGTCGAGGGCTACCGCCGCGCCTTCCTCGGCCCCGGCGCCTCGGGGCGCGTCGACGGCTTCGTCCACGTCCAGCGCTGAGCGCCGCGCGCCGCGGCGCTCGTCGGCCGCCTGGCGCGGGCGACGCCGCGGCCGGCCGCCCGCTCCGCCGGCCTCGCCGCCATGGCGATTTGCATTTTGCCGGCAAATTGCAACGCGAAAGTGCGCAGCCGCGGCGCGGTCACGCCGGCTCTGAGCTTCGTACAATGTGTTGTGAGTCAATGAGTTGGCCGGTCGTGCCCGGCATCTGGTCCGCGCCTTGCCATCCCCCGGCCCGGACCCCGCTCCCCGGCGGACGGATTCTCCACACCCACCAGTGCTCCGTAAGGAGGAGCGATGATGCTCAAGGCACGGAAGGGCTTCACCCTCATCGAGCTGCTGATCGTGGTCGTCATCATCGGCGTGCTGGCGGCGATCGCGATCCCGAAGTTCTCGAAGTCGCGGGAGCGCGCGTACTTCTCCGCCATGCGCAGCGACCTGCGTAACCTGGCCACGGCCGAGGAGATCTACTACGCGGCGCACAGCACGTACACGCAGACGCTCTCGGCCCTGTCGGACTTCACGCTGTCGAAGGACGTGTCGATCTCGTTCGGCGACGCGACGTCGGATGGTTACAGCGCGAAGGCCACGCACAACCTGGCGGGCAGCGGGAAGGAATGTGCGATCTACTACGGCACGAGCTCGAGCAAGGCGGCCTACCTCTCGGCGCCGGGCGTCGTCGCCTGCACGGGCGAGTAGCCGTAGCGCTCCAGCGGTAGCCCGGGCGGAAGTCCGGCGCTACATTGGGCGGGGTCCGAGCGATGCGGCTCGGGCCCCGCTGGCTCTTTTCCGATGGTTCCTATGCGTTCGCTGCCCACGCTGCGCCGCGAGCTGCTCACCGCGCTGGCCGTCGTGTTCGCCGGGGCGGTGCTGGTTGCGGCCGGCGGCACGGTCCTCCTCCAACCGAGCCTCGAGTCGTCGACGCGCGGCGCGCTCTACATCGCGACGCTGCTGGGCGCCGACCTGCTCGTCTTCCTGCTGTTCGGCCGCTACCTGGTCGAGCGGCGGGTGCTCGAGCCGCTGCGCCGGATGATCGCGGCGGTGGAGGAGATCGCGGCGGCGGACGAGAGCGCGCCGCTCAAGGCGCCGCGGCCGCTGCCGAGCCCGGAGTCGGCGGAGATGGCTCGGCTCGCGGATGCGGTGACCCGGATGGCGGAGCGCCTGATGAAGAACCAGGAGGCGCTGGCCGCGAACATCCTGTCGCTCCAGGAGACGAACCGGGAGCTGGCGGGCGCGCGCGATGCGATCCTGCGGGCCGAGAAGATGGCGTCGGTCGGCCGGCTCGCGGCCGGGATCGCGCACGAGGTCGGCAACCCGCTCAGCGCGGTGATGAACTACCTCGGCCTGGCGGGGCGTGGGCTGGCCGAGCCGCAGCGCCAGCTCATCCTCGCGGCGGAGAGCGAGGCGCGGCGGATCGACCGCATCATTCGCGGGCTTCTGGACTACGCGCGGGTCCGTGAGGCGCGCGCGCGTCCCGTGGACGTCAACGCCATCATCGTGCAGTCGATCGAGCTGATCGACCTCCAGGGCCGCTTCGCCGGGATCGATGTGACGCAGGAGCTGGCGGACGACCTCCCGCCGATCCGCGCCGACCAGCACCAGCTCCAGCAGGTGTTCGTCAACCTCTTCGTGAACGCGGTGGATGCGCTCGAGGGAACGCGTTCGCCACGGATCCACGTGCGCACCTCGAAGCAGCGCCACAACCCGGCGCTGGTGAGGCCGGCCCACCGCAAGGACGACCCGCCGGGCGTCGATTACTCGCACCGCCGCCGGCTCGCCGTCGCCGGGCGCGTCCCCCGCGGGATGACGTTCCTCCCCGCCGGCGAGGTGGCGGTGATCGAGGTGATGGACAACGGTCCCGGGATCCCGGCGGAGCTGCTCGACCAGATCTTCGAGCCGTTCGTGACGACGAAGGAGCCGGGGAAGGGAACCGGCCTCGGCCTGGCCGTCTGCGCCCGCCTGATCGACGGGATGGGCGGCACGATCGCCGCCGACACGCTCCCGGAGGGCGGCGCCGTCTTCCGCATCTTCCTGCCGGCGTTCGACCCGATGACGGCGGCGTTGCTCGAGGCCGCCGGCGTCGATGGCGACGCCGAGCCTGCGGCGCTGCCGTCGCCGCCCGAGTGAGCGCCGGGCGCGCGCTGCGCGCCGAACGCTGGTGCGATGGGCCGCCGGGCCTTATGTTTCCCTGGCTCTCGTAGGAACAGCGGCAGGTGCCGGCGCCGATGCCGGGCCGGGCTGAGCGCGATTCCGCGACCGTCCCTTCCGTGACATCCCCCATGAAGGTCCTGATCATCGACGACGAACCCGGGCTGAGGCAGACAGTCTCGCTCATCCTCGGTGAGGAGGGCTTCGAGGCGCAGACCGCCGCGGATGGCGAGGAGGGCCTCAACCGTGCGTTCGAGCAGCAGCCGGACATCATCCTCTGCGACGCGCGCATGCCGCGCCTCACGGGGCTCGAGTTCGTCGAGCGCTACACGGCGCGCGGCGGCAACGCGCTCGTCATCGTGATGACGGCGTACGGCAGCACGGAGCTGGCCATCGAGGCCATGCGCAAGGGCGCGTACGACTATCTGCCGAAGCCGTTCAGCCCCGAGCAGCTTATCCTGACGCTGCGCAAGGCGGTCGAGCGCGAGGCGTTGCGGCGGGAGATCACACGGCTGCGCGAGGAGGTGTCGATCGACCGGCGCTACGGGCAGATCATCGCGAAGTCGCCGGCGATGACGAAGGTGCTGGAGACCGCCGCGAAGGTGGCCAAGCACCCATCGTCCGTGCTGATCACCGGGGAGAGCGGCACCGGCAAGGAGCTGATCGCGCGCCTGATCCATGCGGAGAGCGACCGCGCGGCGGCGCCGTTCGTCCCGGTGAACTGCGGCGCGATCCCGGAGAACCTGCTGGAGTCGGAGCTGTTCGGCTACGTCCGCGGGGCGTTCACGGGCGCGGACCGGGACAAGCCCGGACTCTTCGAGGCCGCCAACGGCGGGACCGTGTTCCTGGACGAGATCGCCGAGATGCCGATGTCGCTTCAGGTCAAGCTGCTGCGCACCCTCCAGGAGCGGGAGGTGCGGCGGCTCGGCGACACGCGCACGCGGCCCATCGACGTTCGGCTGATCTCCGCGACGAACCGCGACTTCACCGAGGAGATCCGGCAGAACCGCTTCCGCCAGGACCTGTACTACCGGATCGCGGTCGTGCCGATCCACCTGGTCCCGCTGCGGCAGCGCCGGGAGGAGATCCCGCTCCTCGTCGCCCACTTCATCGAGACGTACAACCGCAAGCTGCGGCTGTCGGTGAAGGGCGTCGAGAGCGACGCCATGCGCAAGCTCCTCGAGTACCCCTGGCCGGGGAACGTGCGGGAGCTGGAGAACACGATCGAGCGCGCGATGGTGCTCGCGGAATCGCCGAAGCTGACGGTGGCGGACCTGCCGCCGCACATCCACGCGCCGGTGGCGATGGTCGACACCACGCTCCCCGACGACGAGCTTTCCGTGAAGAAGCACGGCGCCATCCTCGAGCGGCGCCTCATCCAGCGCGCGCTCGAGCGCACGGGCGGCAACAAGACGCGCGCCGCCGACCTGCTCGAGCTCAGCTCCCGGGCGCTCCTCTACAAGATCCGGGAGTACGGTCTGGAGTAGGGCTCCCCGCCCCCGCTCGGCGCGGCGCGCCCCGCCGCGGCCGCCCCCGCGGGGGGGTTTAGGCCGCGCCCCCCCAGGGCGGTGGAGT
>JADGGV010000464.1 GCA_019689775.1 Gemmatimonadota bacterium | reverse complement strand
GGCGTAGACCATCCCGCAGGGGAGGAGTCCGGTGGTGAGGCCGAGGAGGAAGCGGCCGGCGGGGCCGGGGCGCGTGGCGAGGCGCGCGCCGATGCGGGCGAGGGCGGGCAGGCGCACGCTCGGCTGCGGCGCGACGCCGGCGAGGGCGGCGGCGAACCAGGCGAGGAGCGCGATGGAGATGGCGGCGGGGAGCCACGCCGGGCCGGGGAGCGCGGCGCCGGTGGCGCCGGCGAGGGCGCCGAGGGTGGCGTAGGTCGTGAGGCGGCCGGCGTGCCAGGCCAGGAGGCCGCGGCGCGGCCGGGCGCAGGCGGTGGCGAAGCCGCCGCACATGGCGACGCAGTGCGGGCTCCCCATGAGCCCGGCGAGGGCGGCGGCGGCGATCGTGCTGGTCATGCCGAACGATAGCCGGTCGGGCGGGCTGCGGCGTCCGGGGAAGCCGGACATCGATGTGCGGGAACTACCCGGACAGGCCATTGGGAATCCCCCTGATTGTAGCGAAATCCCCCGACGCGAGATTCCCTCCGGGCGCAAGTGTCGCCGCGGCGGGGAACTGGAACGGAAGGGGAGACCCGTGCAACCGACGATGGACGACGTTGTGGTCGCGGGCGGCGGGCGTGAGCCACGGACGCTCGAGCCGCCGCGCGCGGTGCGGCCGGGGGCGTCGCCGCCCGCGTACGACGATGACGTGGTGCGGCTGTTCTTTGGCGCATCGGTGCTGTGGGGCGTGGTGGGGATGCTGGTGGGGGTGACGATCGCGCTGCAACTGGCGTGGTGGCCGGCGAACCTGGGGTTGCCGTACACGACGTTCGGGCGGCTGCGGCCGCTGCACACGAACGCGGTGATCTTCGCGTTCACGGGCAACATCTGCTTCACGGGCATCTACTACTCGCTCCAGCGGCTGCTGAAGGTGCCGATGTGGAGCCGCACGCTGTCGCGGCTGCACTTCTGGGGGTGGCAGGCGGTGATCGTGGCGGCGGCGGTGACGCTGCCGCTGGGGCTGACGCAGTCGAAGGAGTACGCGGAGCTGATCTGGCCGATCGACGTGCTGATCGCGGTCGTCTGGGTGGTCTTCGCGGTGAACTTCTTCGGCACGATCGCGACGCGGAAGGTGAAGCACCTGTACGTCGCGATCTGGTTCTACATGTCGTTCGTGATCACGATCCCGATCCTGCACATCGTGAACTCGCTGGCGGTGCCGGCGACGCTGACGCGGTCCTACCCGGTGTTCGCGGGGCTGACGGACGCGCTGGTGCAGTGGTGGTACGGCCATAATGCGGTCGGCTTCTTCCTGACGACACCGCTGCTGGGGCTGATGTACTACTTCCTGCCGCGGGCGGCGGAGCGGCCGGTCTACAGCTACCGGCTGTCGATCGTGCACTTCTGGGCGCTGATCTTCCTCTACATCTGGGCGGGCCCGCACCATCTGCTCTACTCGGCGCTCCCGGACTGGGCGCAGACGCTGGGAATGGTCTTTAGCCTGATGCTCCTGGCGCCGTCGTGGGGCGGGATGATCAACGGGCTGATGACGCTGCGCGGCGCGTGGGACCGGCTGCGCACGGACGCGATCCTGAAGTTCATGGTGGTGGCCGTGAGCTTCTACGGGATGAGCACGTTCGAGGGCCCGATGATGTCGATCCGCGCGGTGAACGCGCTGTCGCACTACACGAACTGGGTGATCGGGCACGTGCACAGCGGCGCGCTCGGCTGGGTCGGGATGATCTCGTTCGCGATGCTGTACTGGCTGGCGCCGCGGCTGTGGAACACCTCGATCGCGCGGCCCGGCTGGATGACGACGCACTTCTGGATGGCGACGATCGGGATCGTGCTCTACACGGTCTCGATGTGGGCGGCGGGGCTGACCGAGGGGCTGATGTGGCGGGCCGTCGACGACGCCGGGCAGCTCAAGTACCCGAACTTCGTGGAGATCGTGCACCAGCTCGATCCGTTCTACTGGCTGCGCTTCGTCGGTGGGACGCTCTACCTGCTGGGCGCGGTTCTGATGCTCGTGAACTTCATCCTGACGATCCGCGCGGCGAAGTCGCGGGCCGCGCTTGCCGCCGCGCCGGCGGCGGCCTGAGGGGGGCGAGATGTCGAACGAGACCACGGGCGGGCGCCGCGAGCACTGGCACCGCCGCGTGCTGGAGGGGCGGCTCGGCTTGTTCGCGATCCTGACGACGGTCGTCGTCTCGGTCGGCGGCCTGGCCGAGATCGTCCCGATGTTCAGCGCGAAGCTGGGCCCGGAGCCGCTCCGGGGCGTCACGCCGTACACGCCGCTCGAGATCGCGGGCCGCGACATCTACATCCGCGAGGGGTGCTACGTCTGCCACTCGCAGATGGTGCGGCCGATGCGCTCGGAGCTGCTGCGCTACGGCGAGTGGAGCCGCGCGGGCGAGTACGCCTACGACCACCCGTTCCTGCTCGGCTCGCGGCGGATCGGGCCGGACCTCCAGCGCGTCGGCGGGAAGTACCCGGACGCCTGGCACTACGAGCACCTGCGCGATCCGCGCAGCACGTCGCCGGGGAGCATCATGCCGAAGTACGGCTGGCTGCTCGAGCGCACGATCGACCCGGCGGACGTGCAGGCGTCACTGCGCGCGCTGGCGAAGGTCGGCGTGCCGTACTCGGAGGCGGACATCGCCGGCGCGCCGGCGCAGCTCGCGCGGCAGGGCGACTCGATCGTGCGCAACCTGGCGGCGATGGGGATCAGGACGAGCCGCGATCGTGAGATCGTCGCGGTGATCGCGTACCTCCAGCGGCTCGGGCGCGACGGCAAGGCGACGCTGGCGGCGCAGCGCGAGCGCGACGTGGCGGCGGTGGCGACGTCGCCCACGAGCGCGCCGGCGGTCGAGGGAGGCCGGCGATGAACCCGGTCTTCCACGCGGCGAGCGAGACGGCCCGCTACGGCTGGCTCATGGGCGTGCTCACGGTGCTGTTCCTGGCGTGCTTCGTCGGCTGGACGTGGTGGGCGTACGGGAGCGCGCGGCGCGCGCGGCTGGAGGAGGCGGCGAGGCTGCCCCTGTCGGAGGACGAACCATGAGGAAGGCTGCGGCGAAGGATCAGCTTCTCGGCCACGCCGACGAGGCCGACGGCATCGAGGAGTACGACAACGCGCTCCCCGACTGGTGGCTCGGGTTGTTCTGGCTGACGATCGTCTTCGCGATCGCGTACTCGGCGCACTACCACCTCATCGCGCACCGCTCGCAGGTGAAGGAGCTGGCGGCGGAGCTGGCGGAGGCGAAGGTGCGCTGGCCGCAGGCCGCGGCGCCGGCGCGGCTCGTGGTGACGCCGGAGCTGGCGCGGAAGGGCGAGGCGGTCTTCCGGGCGAACTGCACCGGCTGCCACGGCGTGGACCTGAAGGGCGGGATCGGCCCGAACCTGACCGATACCACGTGGATCCACGGCGGCCAGCCGGAGCAGATCGTCCAGACGATCACGAACGGCGTGCCGGCGAAGGGGATGCCGACGTGGGGGCCGATCCTGGGGCCGGAGAAGATCAACCAGGTTGCGGCCTTCATCCTGTCGCGCCAGGCGGGCCGGCACGACGAGGAGCGCGAGCACGAGGGGGCGGAGCGGAGGGGCGGGGGCGACACGCGGTCGGCCCACGAG
>JADGGV010000020.1 GCA_019689775.1 Gemmatimonadota bacterium | reverse complement strand
GGGGGGGGGGGGGGGGGGGGCGGCGGGGCGGGGGGGGGGGGGGGCGCGCCCCCCCCCCCCCCCCCGCGCCGCGCCGCCCTCTGACCCCACGCCGGAGCGCACGCCATGTCGAGCAGCCGCGCACCTCGCGAGATGACCTCGCTGCTGGCCGGCGCGGAGCGCCGTCTGCTGCGCGCCATCGCCGCCCGGCTGCCGTACCGGATCCTGTCCGACCACCTCACGCTCGTCGGTGTCCTCGGCGCGATCGGCGCAGGCGCCGCCTACGCCCTCTCCTCGCTTCATCCGGGCTGGTTGTGGGTCGCGAGCGCCATGCTCGCCGTCAACTGGTTCGGCGACTCGCTCGACGGGACGCTCGCGCGCGTCCGGAGGGCGGAGCGCCCGCGCTACGGCTACTACCTCGACCACGCCGTCGACGCCTTCGACACCGCCGTGATCGGGATCGGCATCGGCCTGTCGCCCTACGTCAACCTCGAGCTGGCGCTCGTGCTCGTGGTGCTCTACCTCATGCTCTCCATCAACGTCTATCTGGAGACGAGCGTCTTTGGCGTCTTCAAGATGGCCTACGGAATCGTCGGCCCGACCGAGGTACGCCTCCTGCTGATCGTCGGCAACGCCGTACTCTTCTTCGCGCCGCTGGCCTGGGGCGCCCTCCATGGCACGGTCGCGCTGGTCGCGAACGCCACGGCGGCTCTGCTGGCGGCCGGGATGTTCACGCTCTTCGCGGTCCGCTTCGGCTCGAACCT
The DNA here is from genome assembly GCA_019689775.1 of Gemmatimonadota bacterium. GTDB lineage: Bacteria > Gemmatimonadota > Gemmatimonadetes > Longimicrobiales > RSA9 > JADGGV01. The sequence goes on along the minus strand of JADGGV010000020.1, from coordinate 18,800 downwards.
CCAGCGGCTCGGCCGCATGGAGCCGGTGCGGCGCGATGGACGCGCCGAGCCGTCGTGGCCGGCCCCGTCGCTTTGATCTTCCCCCGCGGCTCCCGTATCTTCCCGCCGTCCGCCACCCAGAGGGGAGCCGAGCGCCGATGAACCGACTGATCCGCATCGCATCCGGGCAGGGCTTCTGGGGGGACCGGCTGGACGCGCCGATCGACCAGGTCCGCCGCGGCCCGATCGACTACCTCGTGCTCGACTACCTGGCCGAGGTGACGATGTCGATCCTCCAGAAGCAGCGGTCGCGCAATCCCGCCGAAGGATACGCGCGCGACTTCGTTCCGCTCATGGAGGAGATCCTCCCCGACCTCGTCGAGCGGAACATCCGCGTGCTCGCCAACGCGGGCGGCGTCAACATCGCCGCCGCGCGGGACGGCGTCCTGGCGGCGGCCCGCGCGCGCGGGCTCCACGGCCGCGTGCGCGTCGCCGCGGTCTTCGGCGACGACATCCTCGACCGCCTCCCCGAGCTGATCGCGCGCGGCCACGAGCTGCGCAACATGGACACGGGCGAGCCGCTCGCCGCCGTGCTCGACCGGGTCGTGAGCGCGAACGCCTACATCGGCGCCGGGCCTATGCTCGAGGCGTTGCGGCGGGGCGCGCACATCGTCGTGACCGGCCGGTCGACGGACACGGCGCTGACCTACGCCCCGATGATGCACGCCTTCGGCTGGCCCGCCGACGCCTGGGACCACCTCGCGGCGGGGGTCGTGGCGGGCCACATCAACGAGTGCGGTGCGCAGGCGACCGGCGGGAACTTCCTCGGCGACTGGCAGCACGTGCCGGACCTGGCCGACGTCGGCTTCCCGATCATCGAGGCCCACAGCGACGGCAGTTTCGTCGTCACGAAGCACGAGGGCACCGGCGGGCGGGTGAGCGTGGCCACCGTCACCGAGCAGCTCGTCTACGAGATGGGCGACCCCCGGGAGTACATCACGCCGGACGTGATCGCCGACTTCACGACGATCCGGCTCGCCCAGGAGGGGCCGGACCGCGTGCGCGTCAGCGGCGTCCGCGGGCGCCCCCGCACCGACCGGCTCAAGGTCTCGATCGCCTATCGGGCCGGCTGGAAGGCCGTCGGCACGCTCGTCTACGCCTGGCCCGACGCGGTCGAGAAGGCGCGCGCCGCGGATCGGATCCTGCGCGAGCGGCTCGATCGCCTCGGGCTCCGCTTCGACGAGATCCGCACCGAGTTCGTCGGCTGGAACGCCACCCATGGCCCGCTGGCCGGTCCGCCGCCCGCCGACCTGGCGGAGGTCCAGCTCCGCGTGGCCGTCCGTGGCCAGGACAGGGCGGCGGTCGAGCGCTTTGGCCGGGAGATCGCGCCGCTGATCCTCACGGGGCCCCCGTCCGTCACCGGCTTCGCCGGCGGCCGGCCGCGCCCCGAGGAGATCGTCGCCTACTGGCCGGCGCTCATCGACCGCCGCGAGATCGAGCCAAACCTGCGCGTCGAGGTGACGGAAGCATGAGCGCGACCGTCCAGCTCCTCCGCCTCGCCCACGCCCGCTCCGGCGACAAGGGGGACACGGTGAACGTCGGCGTGATTGCGCGCCGGCCCGAGTGGTACCCGCTCCTGGTCGAGGCGCTCACGGTCGACCGCGTCAAGCGCCACTTCGGCGAGCTGGTCCGCGGTCCCGTCGAGCGCTTCGAGCTGCCGAACCTGAACGCGCTCAACTTCCTGCTCCACGAGGCGCTCGACGGCGGTGGGACGGTCTCCCTCATGACCGACGCGCAAGGGAAGACGTTCTCGACCGCCATGCTGCGGATGAGGATCGAGGTGCCGGACGACGTCGCGCGTGAGGTGTCGGCGTGAGCGGCACGGCGCTCGAGCGGATCGTCTACGAGGTGGCGGACGGCGTCGCGACGATCACGCTGAACCGTCCCGAGAAGCGGAACGCGCTGGACGCGCGCGCGGTCGAGGAGCTGAAGCGGGCGCTGGGCGACGCCGCGGCCGACGCCGCCGTGCGCGTCGTCCTGCTCCGCGGCGCCGGCCCCGACTTCTGCTCCGGCGCCGACCTCTCCGAGCTGGAGAAGATCGCGCAGGGCGCCGGGCCGGTGGAGAACCTGGCGGACGCCGCGGCGCTCGGCGAGCTGCTCGTCGCCATGCGGCGGCATCCGAAGCCGATCGTGGCCGCGGTCCACGGTCACGCCTTCGCGGGCGGCGCCGGCCTCGCGACGGCCTGCGACATCGTGCTCGCGTCGGACGATGCGGTCTTCGGGTACCCGGAGGTCCGGCTCGGCTTCGTGCCCGCCATGGTCATGGCGATCCTGCGCCGGACGTCGAGCGAGAAGATCGCGTTCGAGCTCGCCGCGCGCGGCGAGCCGATCACGGCCGCCGAGGCGCAGCGCATCGGGCTGGTGAACCGGATTTACCCGCCCGCCACGTTCCACGCGGAGGCCCTCGAGTACGCGCGCGAGCTCGCCGGCCGTTCCGCGTCGGCGCTCCTCCTCATCAAGCGGCTGCTCTACGGGATGGACGGGCTCGGCTTCGAGGAGGCCATCGCCCGCGGCGCCGAGGTGAACGCCCTGGCCCGCGCCACCGACGACTGCCAGGCCGGCGTCCGCCGTTTCCTCGAGCGCCGGCGCCGGTGATGGGCTGGTTTCGCCCCTCCCGCAAGCCCTACGGGCCGGACCCCTACCTCCGCTGGAAGATGCTGTGCTTCGCGGCCGGCGCCGGCCTCGGCGTCGCCGCCATGGCCACGGGCATCGACTGGCTCGTCCTCCCCGCCGTCGTCGTGCTCGGCGTGGGCGTCGCGCTCCGCTTCCGCAGGCCGAAGAGTTGACCCCGACGCCGCCGCTCGGCCTCCCCGCCGGGGAGCTCGTCGAGGTCGGCGGTCGAGGGCTGTTCCTGCGCAGCGCGGGCTCGGGCGCGCCCACCGTCGTCCTCCTCGGCGGCGCCGGCGGGTTCTCGCCCACCTGGGCGCTCGTGCAGCCGCACGTCGCGGCGTTCACCCGCGTCTGTAGCTACGACCGCGCCGGCTACGGGCGGAGCGATCCGCTCCCCGCCGGCGCGCAGCCCACCGCCGACGACGCCGAGCGCGATCTCCGCGCACTCTTGCGCGCGGCGGGGCTCCCCGCGCCCTACGTCCTGGTCGCCCACGCGCTCGGCGGCTTCCACGCACGCCTCTTCGCCGCCCGCCACCGCGACGACGTGGCCGGCCTGGTGCTCGTGGATGTGGACCACGAGGACGAGTGGACGGACCGCTTCCCGCCGGAGCATCGTCGCGGCCTCCGCACGGTGGGCCGGATGGTCGGCCTCGTCGCGGCGCTCGCCCGCGTCGGCGTGCCGCAGGCGCTCGCCCGGCTCAGTGGCCCGGCGAACCTGCGCCGCCTCCCGCCTGACGCGCGCACCGAGGCGCTGACGGCGCTCCGCCCGCGGACGCTGCGCGTGATTGCGGCGGAGCTGCGCGGCGCGGAGGCGAGCGCCGGGCGCGTGCGCGAGGAGGCGCGGCCGTTCGGCGAGCGCCCCGTGGTCGTCGTCCTGCGTGGCCGCCCGGAACGGCGACCCCCGGGCGTCTCCAGGGTGGTGGGCGCCCGCATCGAGGCGCTTCGCGCCGACGCGCTGGCTGGGCTCGCCGCCTCCTCGACGGCCGGCCGGATCGTGACCGCGTCGAGCGCGGGCCGCGACATCCCCGTCGAGGCGCCCGAGGTCGTCGTCGAGGCGATCCGCACGGTGGTCGACGCGGCCCGACGCGGAGGCCTACCCGGCTGATCCATCCGTCGGCGGCATCCCGGCGGCCGGGCGCGATCGGCCGGTGCGGCGTCGGCCGGTCACCGTATGGACGCGCCCGGCGGCGCCGGGCACCGTCCGGGCGGACCTCGACCCGCCCGGAGGTGACGATGCCGGACCTCGACGATGCCCGCGCGGTGCTCCGCCGCCACTTCGGCTACCCGGACTTCCGCGGCGCCCAGGCGGACGCCGTCTCCGCGGTCCTCCGACGCAAGGACGTCCTCGTCCTGATGCCGACCGGCGGCGGAAAGAGCCTCTGCTACCAGGTGCCATCCCAGCTCCTGCCGGGTATCACGCTGGTGGTGTCGCCGCTCATCTCGCTCATGAAGGACCAGGTCGACGCCCTCGAGGCCGCCGGCATCCACGCCACGTTCGTGAACTCGACGCTCGCGCCCGCCGAGGCCGACGCGCGGCTCGCCCGCGTCGAGGCGGGGGAGGCGCGCCTCCTCTACGTCGCGCCGGAGCGCTTCGACTCGCCCCGGTTCCGCGAACGGCTCCAGCGCCTTCGCGTCTCGCTGCTCGCGGTCGACGAGGCCCACTGTATCTCGCAGTGGGGGCACGACTTCCGCCCGGCCTACCGGCGGCTTGGCGCCGCCCGCGACGCGCTCCGCTGCCCCGTCATCGCGCTGACGGCGACGGCGCCGCCCGAGGTCCGCCGCGACATCGCGCGCCAGCTCCGGCTGCGCGACCCCGTCGTCCTGGTCCGCGGCTTCGACCGCCCGAACCTGACGTGGCACGTCATCGCCGCGGCCGACGAGCTGGAGCGCGACCGCGCGCTCCTCGCGCTCCTCCGCCGCGTCCCGCCCGACGGCGCGGCGATCGTTTACGCGAGCACCCGCAAGCGCGTCGACGGCGTGGCCGATCTCCTGAACCGCGCGGGCGTGCCGGCCGCCGCCTACCACGCGGGCGCCCGCGGGCCCGAGCGCCAGCGGCTCCAGGACGCGTTCATCGAGGGGAGGATCGGCGTCGTCGTCGCCACGAACGCGTTCGGCATGGGGATCGACAAGCCGAACGTGCGCCTCGTCGTGCATCACGGCGCCCCCGCCTCGCTGGAGGCGTACTACCAGGAGGCGGGGCGCGCCGGGCGGGACGGCGCGCCCGCGACGTGCGTGTTGATCCACCACGAGCGGGACCGGCGGACGCACGAGTTCCTGATCGGGCAGTCGCTCCCGCCCCGCGAGGTGGTCCAGGGCGTGCATGCGGCGCTTCTCGCCGAGGCCGGCGTGGGCCGCGTCGCCCGGCTCTCCGCCGACGAGATCGCGCGACGCACGCGGGGCGCCCGCGGCGCCCAGCAGGTCGAGGCCGCCCTCCGGCTCCTTGGCGAGGCGGGCGCCGTTCGCCCCGAGCGGCCGGGCGCGACCGCCGCATGGCTGGTCACGTCCGACGCCCCGGCCGTCGATTGGCGGGCGCTCGACGCCCGCCGCCGCGCCGAGTGGCGGCGCCTCCTCGAGATGGAGGGGTACGCCAGAACCCGCTCGTGCCGGCGTGCGTTCGTATTGCGCTACTTCGGCGAGCGGCCGCCGGCCCGGCGCTGTGGAGGGTGCGATCGGTGCCTCGGCTCCGACGGGCGCATCCTCCCGACCGCCAGGCCCCCGCGCCCCGCGCCGTGGACCGTGGGCGCGCGCCTGTGGGCGGCGCGCCTCCGAAAGAGCGAACCTCTTTCGGGAAATTGGGCCAATCGGTACCTTGTGCCGCCTGTCGGCGGGAAATGACCGAGGTCGAATGCTCCCATACTTCACTGAAGAGCACGAGCGCTTCCGCGGGCGCATCCGCGAGTTCGCCGAGGCCGAGATCGCCCCGATCGCGCGGCAGGCGGACGAGGAGAGCCGGTTCCCCTGGGAGAACGTCCGGAAGATGGCCGACCTCGGCCTCTTCGGGGTGAACGTCCCGCGGGAGCTGGGTGGCCTCGGCAGGGACTACGTCAGCTATCTCCTCGTCATCGAGGAGCTGGCGCGCGTCGACGCCAGCCACGCCATTACGGTCAGCGCCCACTCGACGCTCGGCATGTCGCCGATCGTCAACTTCGGCACCGACGAGCAGCGCCGGCGCTATGTGCCGCTCCTGGCGCAGGGACGGGTCCTCGGCGGGTTCGGCCTCACCGAGCCGGGCGCCGGCTCCGACGCCAGCGGCAGCCGCACCGTCGCGATCCGCGAGAACGGCGGCTATCGCCTCCGCGGCAGCAAGATCTTCATCACCCACGCCGGCGTCGGCGAGATCTTCGTCGTCACCGCCGTGACCGACCGCAGCCGGGGCGCGCGCGGCATCACGAGCTTCATCGTCACGAAGGAGACGACGGATCGCGAGGCCGCCGACCGCGTCGGCGTCGGCCACGCGCCCGAGCTGGAGCCGTTCACGCCGGGCGTCCGCGCCGGGAAGAAAGAGGACAAGATGGGCTGGCGCGCCTCCGATACGCGCGAGCTGCTCATCGACGATGCCATCGTCCCCGAGGAGAACCGGCTCGGCGCCGAGGGCGAGGGGTTCATCAACTTCATGAAGACCCTGGACGCCGGCCGCATCGGCATCGGCGCGCTCGCGCTCGGGCTCGCGCAGGGCGCCTTCGACGAAGCCGTGCGCTTCGTCGGCACCCGCCACCAGTTCGGCCGGCCGCTCAGCGAGTTCCAGGGGATCCAGTTCAGCCTGGCCGAGATGGCCACCGAGATCACCGCCGCCCGCCACCTGGTGTATCACGCCGCGTGGCTCAAGGAGAAGGGCGAGCCGTACACGCAGGCCGCCTCCATGGCCAAGCTGTACGCGAGCGAGACCGCCATGCGCATTACGACGCGGGCGGTCCAGCTCCTCGGCGGCTACGGCTACACCAACGACTATCCGGTCGAGCGCATGATGCGCGACGCCAAGATCTGCGAGATCGGGGAGGGGACGAGCGAGATCCAGAAGCTCGTGATCGCCCGCCAGATCCTGCGCAGCGTGGCGAACGGCGCCTGACGCGGCGGCCGGGTCCGCGCACAACGGAATGAAACGAGAGATCCTGATCTCGGCCGCGGCGCACGAGACGCGCGTGGCCATCCTCGAGGACGACGTCCTCGTCGAAGTCATGGTGGACCGCGCCGACGCGGAACGCATCGTCGGCGACATTTACCTCGGGCAGGTCCAGGCCGTCCTCCCCGGCATTCAGGCCGCCTTCGTCGACATCGGCACCGAGAAGGCCGCCTTCCTCCACGTCTCCGACGTCGCCAAGGACGAGGAGGCCGAGGACGAGGAGGAGGACGACGACGAGCGCGAGAACCGCCGCTACCCGCCGATCCAGGAGCTGGTCGAGAAGGGCCAGCGCCTGATGGTCCAGGTCTCGAAGGAGCCGATCTCGACCAAGGGCCCGCGCGTCACCACCCACATCTCGCTCCCCGGCCGCTTCCTGGTCTACATGCCGGGGTCGAATCACATCGGCGTCTCGCGCAAGATCGGCGACCGCGAGGAGCGCGCGCGTCTCCGCAACCTCGCCCGCGAGGTCGTGCCCGAGGACGCCGGCGGCGTCATCATCCGTACCGTCGGCGAGGAGCTGACCCGGGAAATCTTCGAGCGCGAGTTCAAGACGCTCCACGCGACGTGGAAGAAGATCCAGCGCCGCGCCCGGGGCGCCAAGCCGCCCGCGCTCATCCACCGCGAGGCCAAGCTCACGAGCGGCATCATCCGCGACGTCTTCACCGAGAAGGTCGACGCACTCTGGATCGACAACAAGGAGGTCTACAACGAGGTCCGGCAGTACCTCCAGGGCGTCGATCCCGATCTCATCGACCGCGTCAAGCTCTACACCGAACCGCTCCCGCTCTTCGACAAGTTCGGCGTCGAGGACGCCATCCGGGAAGCGTTCCAGCGACGCGTCGACCTCCCCTCCGGCGGCTACATCATCATCGAGCCGACCGAGGCGCTCGTCTCGATCGACGTCAACACCGGGCGCTACACCGGCAAGAAGGACCCGGAGAAGACGATCCTGCGCACCAACCTCGACGCCGCTCGCGAGGTCGCGCGCCAGGTCCGCCTCCGCGACGTCGGCGGCATCATCGTCGTCGACTTCATCGACATGGAGACCCGCGCGAACCAGGAGAAGGTGCTCCAGGAGCTGCGCACCTACCTGGCCCGGGACCGCGCCCGCACCCGCGCCTTCCAGGTCTCCGAGCTCGGGCTGGTGGAGATGACCCGCCAGCGCGTCCGGCCCTCCCTCTTCTACTCGCTCACCGAGCCCTGCTCGCATTGCGGCGGCACCGGCCGCGTCTTCTCCCCGGAGACCGTCGTCGGCCGCATCGAGCGCGCCGTGCGCCGCGCCGCCGCCGAGGGCGCGGAAAAGCGCATGAACATCCGCGCCCACCCCCAGGTCGCGCTCTACATCCTCGAGGAACAGCCCGACTTCCTCCGCCGCCTCGAGCGCAACTACAAGATCCAGCTCGACATCCGCGACGATCCACTCATGCGGCAGGACGAGTTCCGGCTCCTCTCCGGGCCGGCCGAAACCGACGTCACGCTCAGGTACGCCCTCGGCTGAGCGCCCGCGGAGCGACTGGCGCGCATCGTGCGTGGGCCACCGGTATCACCCGGTGGCCCCCGCTCGAGGTGTCGATGCCCGCTCCGCCCAAGGAGCCTTCGCCAAAACGCGACGCCGCGCTGATCGACCATCTCCTCGTCGTCGCCGCCGTCTCCCGCGACAGCGCGCGCGACGGCCGCCGCCACCACCGCCGCATCCCGCTCTGGCGCCGCATCCTCCGGTTCGGCCGCCCGTTCTGGCCCACCATCGGCTGACCGAACCCGGGCCCGTCGCGCGTTCATATACGGATCCACGAGTCGCACCCGGGGCCGTACCCCCCGGCGCGCTTCGTGCATTGCCGTTTTCCCGGCGGCCGGCCCGCGCGCCGGTGCCGCCAGCCGAATACTCCACCCTCGATGCCCGGACCGCCGCGGGAGCGCCGCCGACCTCTGGCCAGCAGGCCGGAGGCCGGCGCCGCCACCCCGCCCGCCCCGGGCGCAGCCGAGGCAGCCCCATGCCCATCGACACCGTCGTCCGCCCCCACGAGCGCCTCATCGAGGTGATCGGCCTCGGCGCCGGCACCTTCGCCGAGTACCGCGAGGCGTTCGCCACCGTCTGCGGCCAGCTCCGCCGCCACCGTGGCTTCGCCGTCCTCTGCAACTTCGAGCACTACCGCAACACGCCGAGCTGGCGCGAGGCGCTCCGCCTCATCGAGATCGGCCGCCGCCGCGCCGCCGTCTTCGCCGCCGGCCTCGCCATCGTCACTCAGCCCAACATCGACCACCGCATGGCCGAGATGCTCTCGCTCCACGCCCAGAGCCAGGGCATCCAGGTCCAGGTCTTCACCAACAGCGACGCCGCGCGCCGCTGGTTGCGGCGCTGACGCCGCGGCCGCCAGCGCACACGGCTACGCCCCGATCCGCTTGTGCCGGCGCCTCGCGCCGCCGGTGTCCGCGCGCCCGCGCGGGCTTGCATTCACGCCCGCGTGCCGCTACATTCAACAGGCTTATCCGGATTTTGCCGGATCACCCCCGAACACCAGACGGCGATGTACGCGATCATTCGAAGCGGCGGGAAGCAGTTCCGCGCCGAGCCGGGCAAGACGATCCGGGTGCCCACGCTCCAGGCGGAGACCGGCGCCACCGTGACGTTCGACGAGGTGCTCCTCGCCGACACCGGCGACGGCGTCCGGGTCGGCACGCCCGTCGTGGCCGGCGCGACGGTGACCGGTGAGGTCCTGGGCGAGGTCAAGGCCAAGAAGGTCATCACGTTCAAATGGAAGCGCCGCAAGAACTACCGGCGCAAGCAGGGGCATCGGCAGAAGTACACCGAGGTGCGGGTCGGCGAGATCCGCCTGGCCTGAGGAGAGACGACCATGGCGCATAAGAAGGGGGTCGGCTCGACCCGCAACGGTCGCGACTCGAACGCGCAGCGTCTGGGCGTGAAGCGCTTCGGCGGCCAGCACGTCCTGGCGGGCAACATCCTGGTCCGGCAGCGGGGCACGAAGTTCCACCCGGGCTTCAACGTTGGGCGCGGCTCGGACGACACGCTGTACGCGCTGATCGACGGCGTGGTGAAGTTCGAGCGGAAGGGTCGGGACCGGCAGAAGGTCTCGGTCTACCCGCACGGCGGCTGATCCGAGCCGGATCGCGTCCGCGGCCCCGGTCCTCCCGAGGGAGGGCCGGGGCCGTTTTCGTCTTCCGGGCGCGTGGGCGCCGCTTCCGCCGGGCGGGCGCCTCGCTAGCTTGGAGGCATGGGTCGGTGGCGGTGTGCCGTGTTCGGCGGACTCCTCGCGGCCGCCTTCGTGCTGGCGCCGAGGCCGTGGGCCGCGGCTGGGCGACTCGCGGCGCAGGCGGCGCCGGTGGACGACTGTCCCTCGCGGCGGGCGGCGGCGTGCGCCGCCTACGCCGCGCACCTGGAGGCGGCCCGGGCCGGCGATCCGGACTCGGTCTGGGCGGTGCTACGCTACGTGGCTTCGGCGGCGGAGGCGCGTGCCTGGCGGGGCCTGTCTTCCGGAGTGGAGCGTGTGGCGTTCGTTCGCCGGTTCTGGGCGCGGCGGGCGGCGGCGTTCGCGGGCTACCCGGAGGAGCGCTACGCGGAGCACCTCCGGCGCCTGGCCAAGGCGCGTGCGCTGTTCCCGCGCGGCCCTCGGCCGGTGTGCAAGAGCCTGTCGTACAACCCCGCGTGCATGTTCCCGACGAACTTCGCCGGGATGGCCGTCGCTTATCCTCCGGGCGTGAACGCCTGGATCCGTTCCCGCAAGGAGCTGCGGATCGACGACCGGGGGTTGGCGCTGGTGCGGCATGGCGAGCCGGATCGGCGGAGTGAGTGCCGGGGCCCCGCCGGCGCGGGCGAGGTGTGGGTGTACGCGGGGAGGGGCGGCGCGCCGCCGCGCGTGCTGCTGTTCAGCACGGTGGGCGGCGTCTTCGACTTCGTGCTGGTCAACAGCGCGCTCGATCTGGAATGCGACGACGTGGATGCCGCGGAGTACCTGGGCGTTCGCGGGCTGCACGCGCGGGGCGGCGCCGACGCGCTGCGGCGGCGCCTGGAGGTGCAGCGCGAGGTGGCGGACGCGGCGTCCACGGAGACGGCGCTCCCGGCCTACGCCGTCGCGCTCGCCGGCGTGAGCTTCGACCTGCTGGACTTCGCGGAGGCGGACGGGGGCGGCTCGGAGGTCACGGTGGCGGTGACCGCGCCCGCGGCGGCGCTTCGGCTCCCCTTGGAGCGCCCCGGGCCTGCGCGCTACCGGCTGGCCGTGGCGCTCGCGCTGTTCGACTCCACGGGCGTGGTCGCGCGGCTGGACACGGTGCGCGACGCCGCAGTCGGCGCGCCGCTCGCCCCCGGAGCCCTGCTGTCCGGGGTCTTCCGCCTGTCCGTGCCGCCCGGCTCGTACGCCTACGCACTGCGCGTCGAGCGCGACACCGCGCCAGCGGCAGCTCCCGCCGACTCCGGCGCCGGCGCGGGCCTCGTCACCCGCGGGACGCTCGCGCTCGGCCCGCTCCGGGTACCGGGGGAGGTGCGGATTTCTGCGCTGGCGATCGGCCGCGCGGGCGCACCCGCCGATTGGAGCCGGGCCGGCGCGCGGCTCGCGCTGAACCCCACCCACGTCGTGCCGCTCGGCTCGCGCCGGCTGGAGCTGTACTACGAGGCCTACGGGCTTGCGGAGGGCGACGTCGTCGAGACGGAGATCCTGCTCGAGTCGGAGCGGCGCCGCCTCTTCCGCCGGCCGGACCGGATCGCGTTCCGGTTCCGCGAGGCGGCGCACCCGGCCGACCCGGCGGCCGCCGTCGCGGCGTTCCGCAGCCTCGACTTGCGCCAGACGCCGCCGGGCGATTACCGCCTCCGCGTGCTCGTGCGCCGCATCGCGGACGGGCGCACGGCGGTCCGCGAGACGGCGCTCCACGTTCGGTGAGGGCGCCCGCGGGCGGCGGCCGGGATCGGCCGGCCGTTCGACCGCACCCCGCCCTGGCCCCGTTCGTGCAAAACCGTGCCTGTACCCGAACGCAGGCAGGTTTGACCCATGAGCGACAAGAGACTGCGGGCCGTCGCCGGGGCCGTCCGCCAGAGCGACATCGAGCCGTACACCGCGTTGCAGTGGGTGTCCCGCCTCTTCAAGGCGGCCGCCGTCTTCCTGGTCGTCGCGCTCATCGGCGAGTTCGTCGCCGGCCTCCAGTTCCAGGGCGTCTCGAGCCTACCGGTGCTCCTCGGCGAGGCCGCGCGCACGTTCGTGTTCGCCATCGTGCTGTGGGGCGGCGGCGACCTCGTGCGGCTGCTCGTCCACCTCGGGCACGACATCCGAGCGGAGCGGATCCTCCTCGCGAGGCTCGTGCATCGCACGCCGGCGGCGGGGGGGCTCGAGGCGGAGGGAGAGGAGGCGGGGGACGAGGCAGGCCGTCCGGCGGACGCGCGCGCCGCGCCCGAGGCGGAGCCGCCGCGGCGGCCGGAGAAGCTCATCTTTCCCGAGGCGGGCGCCGCGGACTGAGGGCGCCGGCGCGCCCAAGGGGGCGATCGGGGCGGTACCGCGCCCGCCCCCACCCGGCTAGCTGCCGCCCTGGATGCCGCGCAGGGCGGCAGCCGCCGCCTCGATCGCCGTCGCGACCTGGTCGATCAGCTCCCGCGTCGCCGGCAACGTCAGCCCTTCGGCGCCGATCTGGGTTCGCAGCGTGCGGATCTTCCGTGCGGCGTTGTCCATCTTCTCGACCGCGGCCGCGACCGACGTCGAGCCGTCGTCCTCGCCGAACGGGTTCGTCCGCCGGGGACGGGGAAGGGAATCGTCGCCGAACGGGTTCTGCGCCATCGGGCCCTCGCGGACGGGGTTACGGCTTCAGCTTCTCCATCAGCTCGACCGGTACGCGCGTGCCCCACGCGGTTGCGCCCGCCAGCCGGCGGAAGTGGTCGAACGCGGCGGCCGAGGCGCGCCGGATCGCTGCCGACGCCGCGTCGGCATCCGAGTAGTTCACCATGACCGCCATCGCATAGGGGCGCCCGCGCAGCTCCACGATCCCCCACGCCGTCTCGACGCCGGCGATCGACCCTGGCTTCCACGCCACCCGGATGCCGGGCGGGATCGGGTCCGGGAACGAGCCCGACTTCGGGATCTCCAGGATGCCGCGCATCTCGGCGCAGCGCGCGGCGGACATCGGCAGCTCACAGCGCGCGATCCGCGCCATCAGGCCGGCCGCCTCCGCCGGCGTCGCCAGGTTCTCGTTCCCGCGCGCGCTCTCCTCCGGCCGGATCATCTTGCGCTGGAAGCGGATGTGCGGGAAGCCGAGCGCGGCCATCCGCCGGTTCACGGCGTCCATCCCCACCCGGTCGACCAGCATGTTCGTGGCCGTGTTGTCCGAGAGCACGACCATCAGGACCGCGAGGTCGTGCAACGAGAGGAGGGAGGTGCCGTTCCCGAAGCCCTGGAGCACGCCGCTGCCGCCCGCCTTGTCCGCGTCTCGAACCGGTAGGCGCTCGGCGAGGTCCAACTTCCCGGCATCGGCCTCGGCGTACAGCTCCGTGAGGAGCGCGACCTTGATGGCGCTCCCCTGCGCGAAGACCAGTGTGTCGTTCACGCCGAAGCGCTCGCCCGAGGTCAGGTCCACGACGTGGATGCCGACGACGCCCGGCGTCTCCTGGGCGATCGCCTCCAGTTGGGCCCGCAGCTTCGACGCAAGGATCGCGCGCTGGGCCTGTTGCGCCGCCGCGGGGCGCGCGGCCGCCGCGGCGAGGACGATCGCCGCCAGCGCGGCCGCCATCGCGCGCAGGCGGCCGCCGCGGCGCGCGCGTGGCGCGCCACACCGGCCGGCCGTCCCCCGGCGTGCGTCGCGAGGCGCGCTCATCGGCCGTGGAACTCCGGCCGGCGCTTCTCGAGGAAGGCGCGGACCCCTTCGCGCCGGTCCTCGCTGCCGAAGGCGGTGACGAACAGCTCGCGCTCGTAGCGAACCCCGGCGCCGAGCGGCATCTCGAGCGCGGCCCGGACCGCGTCCTTCGCGAGGCGCAGCGCGAGCGGCGAGTGGGCCGCCATGCTCGTGGCCATCTCCCGGGTCCGCGCCTCGAGCTGGTCGTCGTCGACGACCAGCTCGACCAGGCCGATCCGCGCCGCCTCCTCCGCGTCGATCATCTCGCCGGTCAGGATGAGCCGCAGCGCCTGGCCGTATCCGACGAGGCGCGGGAGCCGCTGCGTGCCCCCGCCGCCCGGGATCAGGCCCAGCTTGATCTCCGGCTGACCGAGCTTCGCCGACCGTGCCGCGATCCGGACGTCGCACGCGAGCGCCAGCTCGCAGCCGCCGCCCAGGGCGTAGCCGTTGATCATCGCGATCGTCGGCTTCGGGTACGCCGCGATCGCGTCGAACACGCGCCGCCGCTCCATCACCGCGCGTTGCTCGATCGCGCTGCGCTCGGCGAACTCGCCGATGTCCGCGCCGGCGATGAACGCCTTCGGCCCCGCGCCCGTGAACACGACGACGCGAACCGAGTCGTCGTCCCGGAGGCGGTCCAGGATCCGCAGGATCGCCTCCCGCACCCCCGCGTCCAGCGCGTTCCGCCGCTCCGGTCGGTTGACGCGGAGGACCGCGTAGCCGCCGTCGTGGATCTCCAGCAGCATCGACTCGTCCTGCATCGCGCGCCTACTCCCAGTTGTAGAAGCCCTGGCCGGTCTTCTTCCCCAGCTTCCCTTCGGCGACGAGCCGCCGCAGGATCTCCGGCGGCCGGAACCGCTCCGCACCGAGCTTCTCGTGAAGGTACTCCGCGATGCTCAGCCGGACGTCGAGCCCCACCAGATCCGTGAGTTTCAACGGCCCCATCGGGTGGCGGTAGCCCAGCTCCATCGCCTTGTCGATGTCCTCCGCGGAGGCGACGCCTTCCTCCAGCATCCGCATCGCCTCGAGCCCGAGCGCGACGCCGAGGCGCGAGGAGGCGAACCCGGGCGCATCGTTCACCACGATCGGGTCCTTGCCCAGCCGCTGCGCGAACGCGACCGCCGCCGCGACGACGCCCTCGTCGCTGCGGCGCCCGCGCACGACCTCGACCAGCCGCATGATGTGGACGGGATTGAAGAAGTGCAGCCCCACCACCCGTTCCGGCCGGCGCAGCGTTGACTGGAGGTCCGTAACGGACAGGCTCGAGGTGTTCGTCGCCAGGATCGCGTCCGCCGGCGCGTCCGCCTCGACCTCCGCGAAGACCTGCACCTTCAGGTCGAAGCGCTCCGGCACGGCCTCCACGACCAGGTCCGCCTTGCGCACGGCCGCGCCCAGGCTACGCTCCGGGCGCAGCCGCGCCAGTGCCTCCGCGCGCTGCTCGGCCGTGACCTTCCCGCGCGAGACGCCCTCGTCCAGGTTCCGCCGGATGTTCTCGACGCCGCGCGTCAGCGCCGCCTCGGACGCGTCCACCAGAGCGACGTCCAGCCCGGCCAGCGCGGCCACCTGGGCGATCCCGTGCCCCATCGTCCCGGCGCCCAGCACCGCGACGCGCTCGATCCGCTCCCTCACGAGGCCACCTCCCGTGCGCCTCCGTTTCCCCGCCGGCCGAAGCGCGGCGTCCGCTTCTCGAGGAATGCCGAGATCCCCTCGCGGAAGTCCGGCGAGCGGAACGCGGCGAGCTGCGCCTCGACCTCCATCTCCAGCACCTCGGGCAGGGAGGCGTTCAGGGCGCGCCGGATCGAGCGCTTCGCCGCCGCGATCACGCCGCGCGGCGCGGCGGCGATCTGCCCGGCCAGCCCGCGCGTCGCTGGCTCCAGCTCGGCCGGCGGCACCACGCGGTTGAACAGGCCGAGCCGCTCGGCTCGCTCGGCGCCCAGCATCCCGCCGGTGAAGATCAGCTCCGCCGCCAGCGCCGGTCCGACGAGCCGCGGCAGGAAGTAGCTCCCGCCCCAATCCGGGTGCAGCCCGACGCGCGCGAAGCCGAAGCCGATGCTCGCCGTCTCGCTCGCGATCCGCACGTCGCAGGCGAGCGCGAGGCAGGCGCCGGCCCCGGCCGCCGGCCCGTTCACCGCCGCCACGACCGGCGTGCTCATGCGGTCGATGCGCTCCACGATCCGGGCGCCCGCGCGCACCAGCGCCTCGAACCGCGCCGCGTCCCCGGCCTCGATCAGCTCGGCCATGTAGGCGACGTCGCCGCCGGTGGAGAACGCCCGCCCGACGCCGGTAATCACGATGCAGTGGATGTCCTCGTCGGCCTCCAGCGCCTCCAGCGCCGCGTCGAGATCCTCGCGCATGGTGCCGACGAACGCGTTCAGCCGCTCGGGCCGGTTGATCCGCACCCAGGCCACCGCGCCGTCGCGCTCCACGGCGATGTGCTTGCCGTTCATCGCCCCTCCACGTCCACCACCGTGGCGATCCCTTGACCCACCCCGATGCACATGGTGGCCAGCCCGGTGCCGCCGCCGCGCCGCGCCAGCTCGTGGACGAGCGTGGCGAGCAGGCGCGCGCCGGAGCAGCCGAGCGGGTGGCCCAATGCGATCGCGCCGCCGTTGACGTTCACGCGCGCCGGGTCCAGCTCCAGCTCCCGCATGCACGCGACCGCCTGCGCCGCGAACGCCTCGTTCAGCTCCGTCAAGGCGACGTCGCCCACGCTGCGGCCGGCGCGCTCGAGCACCTTCCGGCTCGCCGGCACCGGGCCCATCCCCATGAGGTCCGGCTCGACGCCGGCCACCGCCGTGGCGACGATGCGCGCTATCGGCCGCAGGCCCAGCTCGGCGGCGCGGCGCGCCTCCACGATCAGCAGCGCCGCCGCGCCGTCGTTCAGCCCCGACGAGTTGCCAGCCGTCACCGTGCCGCCCTTGCGGAAGACCGGCGGGAGCGCGGCCAGCTTCTCCAGCGTCGTGTCGGGACGCGGGTGCTCGTCCGCCTCGACGTGCAGCGGCTCGCCCTTCCGCCGCGGCACCTCGACCGGCACGATCTCGGCCCGGAAGCGACCGCTCTCGATCGCCGCCGCGGCGCGGCGCTGACTCTCCAGCGCGAACGCATCCTGGTCCTCCCGCGAGACGCCGTAGCGCTCGGCCACCCGCTCGGCCGTCTCCCCGAGCGAGACCGTGTAGTCCGCCGGGAACCGCCCGTTCACGAACCGCCAGCCCAGCACCGTGTCGGCGATCTCCGGCGCGCCCCGCGCGTAGCCGTCGGCCGGCTTCAGCATCACCCACGGCGCGCGGCTCATCGACTCCACCCCGCCGGCGACGAAGACCGTACCCTCGCCGGCGAGGATCGCCTGGAACGCCGAGTTCACCGCCTGGAGCCCGGAGCCACACAGCCGGTTGACCGTCTGCCCGGCGACCGAGACCGGCAGACCGGCCAGGAGCGCGGCCATCCGCGCCACGTTGCGGTTGTCCTCGCCGGCCTGGTTCGCGCAGCCGAGGATGACGTCCTCGATCAGCGCCGGGTCGATCCCCGTGCGCCGCACGACCGCGGACACCGCGACGGCCGCCAGGTCGTCCGGGCGCACCGCGGCCAGGCTGCCGCCGTGCCGGCCGATCGGCGTTCGGACCGCATCGATGATCCAGGCTTCTCGCATGTCGCTCAGCTCAGGTCCACCCAGACGCTCTTGATCTGGGTGTAGAGGTCGAGGGCGTAGGCGCCCAGCTCGCGGCCGTACCCCGACTGCTTGTAGCCGCCGAACGGGGAGGCGGCGTCCAGCGGATGGTACGTGTTGATCCACACCGTGCCCGCGTTCAACCGCCGGGCGACGCGGTGCGCCCGCTTCACGTCGCGCGTCCAGACGCCGGCGGCCAGGCCGTAGACCGTGTCGTTCGCGAGGCGCACTGCCTCGTCCTCGTCCGCGAACGAGGTCACGGCCAGGACCGGCCCGAAGATCTCCTCCCGCGCGATCGTGGCATCGGGGCGGACGCCGACGAAGATCGTCGGCTCCACCCAGTAACCCTGCTCCTGGCCGCCGTAGAGCGCGCGCTTGCCGCCCGTCCGCAGCTCCGCGCCCTCCGCACGCCCGGCCTCGATGTAGCCCAGGACCCGCTCCATCTGCTCCTGCGAGATCAGCGGGCCGAAGCGCGTCTTCGGGTCGAGCGGGTCGCCGGGCTGAACCTTCGCCGCCCGCTCCACCAGCTTCTCGACCAGCGCATCGTGCACCGACTCGTGGACCAGCAGCCGCGAGCCCGCCGTGCAGCACTGCCCCGAGTTGTAGAAGATCGCCGTGTAGGCGCCCCGCGCCGCGGCCTCGAGATCCGCGTCCTCGAACACGATGTTCGGGGACTTCCCGCCCAGCTCGAGCGAGACCTTCTTCAGCGTCCCGGCCGCCTCCTGCATGATGAGGCGCCCCACGGCCGTCGAGCCCGTGAACGCGATCTTGTCCACGTCGGGGTGGCGCACCAGCGCCGCGCCGGCCGTCTCGCCGAAGCCGGTCACCACGTTCAACACCCCGGCGGGGAGCCCCACCTCGTGCGCGATCGCCGCCAGCTCCAGCGCGCTGAGCGGCGTCTGCTCCGCCGGCTTCAGCACCACCGTGTTCGCGCACGCAAGCGCCGGCGCCACCTTCCACGCCGCCATCAGCAGCGGGAAGTTCCACGGGATGATCGCGCCGACCACGCCGACCGGCTCTCGCAGCGTGTAGTTGAGGACGTTCCCGCGCACCGGGAGCGTGTCCCCCTGAAGCTTTGTGGTCCAGCCGGCGTAGTAGCGAAACGCGTCGATCGCGTCGCGGATGTCGATCTCCGCCTCGCGGATCCGCTTCCCGTTGTCCAGCACCTCCAGCCGGACCAGCTCGTCCCGGCGCGCCTCCATCGCGTCCGCAATGCGCCAGAGGAGCAGCGCCCGATCGGCCGCGTCCATCCCGGTCCAGGCGCCAGCCTCGAACGCCCGCCGCGCTGTCTTTACCGCCGCGTCCACGTCCTCCGCCCCGGCCGCGGGCACCTCCGCCAGCACCGCACCCGTCGCCGGGTGGCGCGTGGCGAACGTCTCGCCGCTTCGGGACTCCACCCACGCGCCGCCGATATAGAGGCGGTTCGGCGCGCGTCGCGCCAGCATGACCTCGGTCGTCGCCATTCGTCACATCTCCCGTCTGCGGCGGAGCGAGCGCCGCCCCCGCGGTCGCGCCGACCGGCGCGGCTGCCGCCCCCGCGCCCTC
>JADGGV010000463.1 GCA_019689775.1 Gemmatimonadota bacterium | reverse complement strand
GGGGGGGCCGGGCGGGAAGATCGACCGGGCGGCGGGGAGCGTCAAGGGACGCGGGGCGCATCGTGGCTGCGCGTCAGGCGTCCTCGGAGCCGAGCATCGCCCGCATTTGCGAGAAGAAGTTCTTGCGCAGCTCGGCGGACTCCTCGGGGGAGAGCGCGGCCCCCTCGGTCCGGACGTTGAGCAGCTCCGGTGGGATGTCGGCGAGGTAGCGCGAGGGGACCGTGGGGGCGGCGCTCTTCCCGCGCGTCTTGCAGAGCGAGAGCGACAGCCGGCGGCGCGCGCGGGTGATGCCGACGTAGAGGAGGCGCCGCTCCTCGGCGAGCGGATCGGCGGCGCTCGCCTCCTCGGCGTCGGCGGCGGCGTCGAGCGAGCGGGCGTGCGGCAGGATCCCCTCCTCCAGCCCGACGAGGAAGACGTCGCTGAACTCGAGCCCCTTCGCGGAGTGGAGCGTCATGAGGGCGACGCTGGCGTCGTCCGTGCGCCGGTCGTCCTCCTCGTTCATGTCGACGAGCGCGAGGCGGGCGAGCGCCTCGGCGAGCGTCGGCGGCGACCAATCCTCGGGCGGCTCGGCGGCGGCCTCCAGCAGCGGGCCGCCCATCCGGGTGGCCGCGTCGTCCCAGACGCGTCGCTCGTAGCGGGCGATGGAGCCGACCAGGTCCTTCAGGTTGTCGCTGCGCGCATCGGCCGAGCGGGCGTTGCGCGGGTCCTTCCGGATCTCGTCCTCGAGCCCGATCTGGCGGAAGAACTCGTCGGCCCAGCGGGCGATCGGCGGGAGCGTGGCGTGGAACGGCGTGCGCGCGCTCTCGGCCTCGGCGGCGGCGAGGCCCTGGCGCGCGGCCGCGAGGAGGTCGAGGAAGCCGGCGATCGCCCGGGCCGGTGCGGCGCCGACGTCGCCCGCGTCGAGCGACTCCAGCGCGACCGCGAACGGCACGCCGCGCTGCGCGGCCAGCTCGGCGATGCGGAGCACGGTCGTCCGCCCGATGCCGCGCGCCGGGTAGTTGATGATGCGGCGGATGGCGATCTCGTCGTGCGGGTGGGCGACGGCGCGCAGATACGCCGTCGCGTCCGCCACCTCCTTGCGCTCGAAGAACGACGTGCCGCCGACCACGCGGTACGGGATGTTGCGCTCGCGGAGCGCCTCCTCGAACACGCGGGCCTGGGTGTTGGTGCGGTAGAGCACGGCGAAGTCGCCCCAGGCCAGCTTGTGGGTGAGGCGGCGCGTCTGGATCTCGCGGGCGACGCCCTCCGCCTCGGCGCGCTCGTCGGCGTACTCGCAGTAGTCGATCGGCGCGCCCGGGCCGTTGTCGGTGCGGAGCCGCTTCGGGTGCCGGCGCGCGTTGCCGGCGATGACGGCGTTCGCGGCCTCGAGGATCCGCTGCGTGGAGCGGTAGTTCTGCTCGAGCTTCACGACGGCGGCGCCGGGGAAGTGGCGCTCGAACTCGAGGATGTTGCCGACGTCGGCGCCGCGGAACGCGTAGATGGACTGGTCGTCGTCGCCCACGACGCAGAGGTTGCGGCGGCTGCCGGCCAGGAGGCGCGCCATCTCGAACTGCACGGCGTTCGTGTCCTGGTACTCGTCGACCATGACGTAGTGCCAGCGCTTCCAGACGGCGCGGCGCACCTCCTCGTCCTCGGAGAGGAGCCGCACGGGGAGGAGGAGCAGGTCGTCGAAGTCGACGGCGCCCGAGGCGCGCAGCACCTCCTCGTACTTCGCGTAGGCGTCGGCGGCGAGCACGGCGTAGGCGTCGGCGCGGTTGCCGCGCGTGATGCCGGCGGCGACCTCGCGCTTGGCGGTGACCGGGTCGACGCGCCGCGACTTCCAATCCGAGATCCGGCGCGCGATGCGCTTGAGATCGAACGAGTCGTCGTCGATCGAGATCTCGGCGCAGGCGGTGCGGAGCGCCGCGAGCTGATCGGGCGTGCTGTAGATCGCGAAGCGGGCCGGGAGGCCGAGGCGGTGCGCGTGCTCGCGCAGGATGCGCGCGCCGAGCGAGTGGAACGTGCTGAGCAGGACCTGGCGCGCCTCCGCGCCGGCGTAGGCCTTCACGCGCTCGCGCATCTCCTCGGCGGCGCGGTTGGTGAACGTCACGGCCACGATGCGCGCGGGGTCGACGCCGCGTCCGCGGATCAGGTGCACGATCCGGTGGACGAGCGTCTTCGTCTTTCCGGAGCCGGCGCCGGCCAGGACGAGGACCGGCCCCTCGGTGAGCTGGACGGCGCGACGCTGCTCGGGGTTCAGGGAACGGAGATACGGCGGGAGGGACGTCGTCTGCATTCGGCTGCGGTGCTGCCGACCGGCAGCGGCCGCGGGCGGAGCGCGGGCCGGCGCCGGCCGTCGGAGAAACGGGCGCGGAAGTTCGCGGCGGCCGGCCGGGGCGTCAAGGCTCCGCGCCGGCTGCTCAGCGGGCCTCGCGCAGCGCGGCGATGAGTGCGGCGATATCGCCCTCGTCGTTGTAGACGTGCGGCGAGATGCGCAGCGCGTTGCCGCGGCGCGAGACGTGGATGCGGCGCTCGCGCAGCCGCGCGTGGAGGCGGTCGAGGTCGAGCCCGGCCGGTGCGCGCAGGCCGAAGAGGTGGCCGGCGCGGGCGTCGTCGGCCTCGACGTGGAAGCCGCGCTCGCGGGCGGCGTCGACGAGCGGCGCGGCGAGGGTGCGGCAGTACGCCTGGATGGCCGCGGGCCCCCACTCCAGGATCTCCCGGAGCGCGGCCGCGAGCATCGGCACCAGGATGAAGTTGCTGCGCTCGCCGACGTCGTGGCGAACGGCGCCGGGCTGGTACTCGTCGCGGTAGTTGACCAGGCCGGCGAAGTCCTCGGCGCCGAGCCGGCCGGTCCACGTCTCCTCGAGCGGCTCGGCGGCGGCGAGGCGGGGCCCGAGGTACGCGCAGCCGAGCGAGTACGGCCCGAGCAGCCACTTGTAGCCGGCCACGACGAGCGCGTCCGGCCGCAGCCGGCCGACGTCGAACGGGAGCGCGCCGACCGACTGCGTGCCGTCCACGACGAACGTCGCGCCCACCTCCCTGGCCCGCTCGCCGAGCCGCTCCAGGTCGAAGAGCGTGCCGTCCGTCCAATGCAGCGGCGGCAAGGCGACGACGGCGGTGTCGGCGTCGATCGCCTCGAGCAGCCGCTCGTTCCACGCCGCCCCACGCGCCGGCCCGGGCGGGGCCGCCACGGTGCGGAGCTGGAGCCCGCGCCGCCGGGCGAGCCTCCGCCATGGGTAGACGTTGCTCGGGAACTGCGCCTCCGCCACGACGATCGACTGCCCCGCGCGCACGTCCGGCTCGAGGGCCCGCGCGACGAAGGAGAGCGCGTAGGAGACCGCGGGGACGATCGCGATGGACGAGGGGTCCGGCGCGTTCACGAGCCGCGCGAAGAGGCGCCGCAGCGCGTCGCTCTCGGTGAAGAAGTCCTCCGATGCGATCGTGCTCGGGTCGGCCTTGCGGCGGATCCCCTCGAACCCCGCCTCCTGCGTGGCGCGCGAGAGCGGGCCCATGTAGGCGGCGTTCAGGTAGTGGAGGCCCTCGGGGAGCGAGAACCGATGGCGCTGCGTCGTGAGCATGGCGGCGACGGGTTCGAGGAGACGTCGGCGACGGGGGAATGTCGCGGGGGCGGGCG
>JADGGV010000462.1 GCA_019689775.1 Gemmatimonadota bacterium | reverse complement strand
GGGGGGGGGGGGGGGGGGCGGGCGACGCGCCGGGGCCGCTCGTGCGGGCGGCGCGGGCGGGCGACGTCGCGGCGATCGCGCGGCTGCTCGGCCGCTTCGCGGAGCGGCGCCTGGTGCGCGCGCGGACGGCGGCGGAGCTGCACCGCGAGGCGGGCAGCTTCCTGGTCGCCGACGCGACGGGCGGGGTGGTCGGCTGCGTGGCGCTGCGGATCCATTCGCCGGCGGTCGCGGAGATCGCGTCGCTGGCGGTAGACGAGGCGGCGCAGGGCGGGGGCATTGGCCATCGGCTGGTGCGGGCGGCGGTGCTGCGCGCGCATGCGCTCGGCGTCCGGCAGGTGTTCGCGTTCACGCGGCGGGAGCGCTTCTTCGGGGAGATCGGCTTCCGACCGGCGCCGATCGCGAGCTTCCGGCAGAAGCTGGCTGCGGATTACGGCGGCTTCGAGCGGGCGGCGGCGGGGCGGCGCGCGTTCGTGCTGGAGCTGGAGCCGGCGGAGGCGGTTCAGGGCGGGGCGGTGCGGCGCCCGTCGGCCGCCGCGGAGATCACCGGGGTGGCGGAGCCGACCCCGCGCACACACGAGAGGAGGTCCTGGATGGTGGAGACGGAGACGGCGGCGCGGCCCGCGATCGCGATCCTGGGCGGCGGCAACCTGGGCCGGGCGCTGGCGATGGGGTGGGTGGAGGCGGGCTACAGCGCGCCGGAGCGAATTTGGGTGACGCGGCGGCAGGCGGCGCGTCTGGCGCAGTTCGCGGAGGCGGGCCTGCGCGCGGGCTCGGACAACCGCGAGGCGGTGGCGGCGTCGGACGTGGTGGTTCTGGCGGTCCAGCCGCAGCAGCTCGGCGAGCTGCTGGACGAGATCGCGGACGTGGTCGAGCCGGCGCGCCACCGGATCATCTCGGTCGTCTCGGGGGTGACGATCGGGCAGCTCCGCGAGCGGCTCGGCGGCGGCGTGCCGGTCGTGCGCGCGATGCCGAACACGGCGGTGGCGATCGGCGAGTCGATGACCTGCCTCTCGGCGGAGGACGCCGACAGCGCGGCGCTGCGCGAGGCCCGCGAGCTGTTCGACATGGTCGGCCGGACGCTCGTGATCCCGGAGGAGATGATGATCCCGGCGACGGCGCTGTGCGCGTGCGGCGTCGCCTTCTTCCTGCGCTCGATCCGGGCCGCGTCCCAGGGCGGGATCGAGATCGGCTTCCATCCGGAGGAAGCGCTGTTCCTGGCGGCGCAGACGGCGAAGGGCGCGGCGTCGCTGCTGCTCAGCCACGGGCGGCACCCGGAGTCCGAGATCGATCAGGTGACCACGCCCCGCGGCTGCACGATCGCCGGGCTGAACGAGATGGAGCACCAGGGGTTCAGCTCGGCGATGATCAAGGGGATCCTGCTGTCGGCGGCGAAGGCCGAGGGGCTGTACCGGGCGGGGTGAGCGGCGCGGCGGCGGGGGCGAGCACCCGGAGCGCGCCGGGTTCCACGTGGAGCGCGGCGCCCTCGCTCCAGGCCGTGTCGCGGACCCGGTCGTCGATGCGCAGCGGCTGGTTCCCGGCCGCGAGCGAAACCCGCCGGGCGCGGTGGACGGGGAGCGCCGGCGCGACGCGGCCGGCGGCGCGGGCGTCGAGAAACGCCTCGAGGCACGCCCGCTCCGCCTCGCCGACGAGGACGACGTCGAGGAGGCCGTCGCCCGGATCCGCGCGCGGCGCCAGCGGCAGGCTCGGGCCGACGAGCCCGACGTTCATGACCTCGACGATGAGGTACCGACCAGTGGCGTCGGCGCCGTCGAGGGCGACGCGCCAACGCGTCGCCTCGCGGTGAGCCAGCATGCGGCGCAGCAGCCGCACGTACCCGGCCAGGCCCTCGTGCCGTTCGATCGCGGCGTTCAGTCCGCGCGCCCGGCGGTCGAGCGCCTGGAGCAGCTCGGTGAAGGCGCCGCCGCCGACGCCCTCCACGAAGCCGCGCTCCCGCCGCCGCCCGGAGGCCCGGGCGACGCCGATGTCGAAGCGTCGCGGCTCGAACGCCGACCAGCGCGCGATCAGCTCGCCGGGCTGGCCCAGGATGCCGAGCGCCGTCGCGACGTTGTTTGCGGCGCCGAGCGGGAGGATCGTGGCCGGCACGGTGCCGCCCGCGAGCCTGCGAAAGACCTTCGACACGGAGCCGTCGCCGCCGGCGACGGCCACGAGGTCGGCCTCGCAGCGCAGCGCGGCCTTCCAGCCGGGGTCGCGGGTGGAGTGGTAGGCGACCTCGTGGCCCGCCGCGAGGACGGCCGTGACCAGCTCGTCGGGGGTCGGCGCCGGCCGGCCGACGTGGCCCGCCACGGGGTTGTGCAGCAGGAGCACCCGCATCGTCCGCTTCGCTGTCGGCGCCATTCGGGCCCGCGCCCGGCCCACGCAACGAGCGTACTCGGGCGCGGTTGGCACGCGCGGTGACGCGGCGGTGCTGGGAAAGGGACCGAACCACACGGGAGGGGAGAGGAGACGCCATGCCGGAGGAATCAGCGAGGGCGGGGGCCGAGCGCGCGCTTCCGACGCGGCCGTTGGGACGGACGGGCATGCACATCACGCGGACCGGCCTGGGCGCCTGGGCGCTCGGCGGCGGCGGCTGGGCGGCCGCGTGGGGGCCGCAGGACGACCGGGACTCGATCGCGGCGATCCGCCACGCCGTCGCGCGCGGTGTCAACTGGATCGACACGGCCGCGGTCTACGGCCTGGGCCACGCCGAGGAGGTCGTGGGGCGCGCGTTGGCGGACATCCCGCCCTCGGAGCGACCGTACGTCTTCACGAAGTGCGGCATGGTCTGGGATCCGAACGACCGGACGTCGACGCCGCAGCGGATCGGACGCGCCGCGAGCATCCGCCGCGAGGCGGAGGCCTCGCTCCGGCGGCTGCGCGCCGAGCGCCTCGACCTGCTCCAGATGCACTGGCCGCCGCAGGACGGCACGCCGCTCGAGGAGTACTGGGGCACGCTGCTCGAGTTGAAGGCCGAGGGGAAGGTGCGCGCCGTCGGCCTCTCGAACCACGACGTCGCCCAGCTCGAGGCGGCGGAGCGGATCGGCCACGTGGACACGCTCCAGCCGCCGCTGTCGCTGATCCGCCGCGGCGCCGCCGCCGACGAGCTGCCGTGGTGCGCGGCGCACGAGACCGGGGTCATCGTCTACAGCCCGATGCAGTCCGGGCTGCTCACGGGGACGTTCAGCGCGGAGCGCGCCGCGCGGCTCCCGGCGGACGACTGGCGCTCGCGCTCGCCCGACTTCACCGGCGAGGGGCTGCGCCGGAACCTGGCGCTGGCGGACGCGCTCCGCCCGATCGCGGCGCGCCACGACACGACGGTCGCGGCGGTCGCCGTGGCGTGGACGCTGGCGTGGCGCCCCGTGACCGCGGCGATCGTGGGCGCGCGCCGGCCCGATCAGGTCGACGGCTGGCTCCCCGCGGCGCGGCTGGAGCTGACTGCGGAGGATCTCGACGAGATCGCGCGGGCCATCGAAGCGACCGGCGCGGGCAGCGGGCCGATCCGGCCGAGCTGACGGGGAGCGGCGCCGCCGGCTGCCGGAGAACCTTCGCCGCGCCAAGCGCCGCGCGCCCCCAGGATGCGGGACGCGGCCCTCGAACGCGGCGCCGGGGCCCCCCCCCCCCCCGCCGGCCCCCCCCCCCCCCCCCCACACCCCCCGCCCC
>JADGGV010000461.1 GCA_019689775.1 Gemmatimonadota bacterium | reverse complement strand
CCGGTACGTGAACACCACCCCCACCGACGTGTCGTCCTCGAACGGCTCCCCCCGCCACACCACCTTGTCGAACCCGCGCCTCCCCCCATGCAGATGGTTCGGCCCGTCGTTCGTCGCCAGCGCGTACGTCTCCCCGTCCAGCGTGAACCGCCCCCGCGCGATCCGGTTGCCGTACCGCCCGATGATCGCCCCGAAGTACGGCGACTCCTTCGCGTACGACTCGAGACGGTCGAAGCCCAGCACGATGTCGTCCAGGCGCCCGTTCCGGTCCGGCGTCCGCAGCGACACGATCGTCCCGCCGTACGTCGTCGCCCGCACCTCCACACCGTTCCGGTTCCGTAGCGTGAACAGCTTCGCCTCCTTCCCCTCCGGGGTCGTCCCGAACACCGATGTCGTGACGCTCGGCCGCACCGAGGCATCGCCCGCCAGGCGCCCCGATCGTCGCATCCCCCCGAGCATGGCCGCAGCCATCCTCCGGGCGCGATGCAACGCGCGTCGTCGCACGCGCAGCATCTCTGCGGCGGAGATTCGACGGCGTGAGGCTCTTGCCTGATTGGATAAATGATACACGTGTG
The DNA here is from genome assembly GCA_019689775.1 of Gemmatimonadota bacterium. Taxonomy (GTDB): domain Bacteria; phylum Gemmatimonadota; class Gemmatimonadetes; order Longimicrobiales; family RSA9; genus JADGGV01. Next base: position 3,113 of record JADGGV010000461.1, on the reverse strand, counting down.
GGGGGCGGGGCCGCCAGAACGACGACCGGGCACGGCGGCGGCCGGGCAGAGCGGGCGAGTGGACGCGTGGACGACCGGACTGCCGGGACGAGCGCGCGACCGGGCGACCGGGATGAGCGGGTCGACCGTGCGGCGGGCACGCCCCACGACGCGACGCCCGAGACGACGCCTGGGATGAGGATGCCCGGAACGCCGCCCTACGGGACACCGCCCCCCCGGGGCGCCGGCGCGCCCGGACGATCGTGCACCCGCGACGACGCGCCCGACGGGCGCACGCGACACGCGACCTCTACAACGTTACCGCGGAGGGCCCATGCCTGAGGGACCGGAACGGCCGGGAGTGAGCCGGCGTGAGTTGCTGGCGACGATGGGGAAGGCCGCGGCCTGGACGGTGGTGCTGCCGCCGTTCCTGTCGCGCCCCGGGAGCTGGATGGGCGGGCTATGGGGAGCCGCCGTGGCGGCGGGAGCCGTGGCTGCCGCGGGAGGAGCCGGCGGCGGGGGAGCGCGGGCCGGCGCCGACGGTGCGGTGGCGGCAGGTTTCGGGGCCCGGCGAGGTGGTGTTCGGGGATCCGACGTCGCCGGTGACCACGGCGACGATTGCGGTGCCGGGCGAGTACGTCCTCGAGCTGGTGGCGGACAATGGCGAGTCGCGGGTGGCGTCGCAGTTCCGGGTGCCGACGGAGGGGCTCCCGCCGGCGGGCGCGCTGGCTCCGGTCGCGGCGCGGGGCTACGACTTCGGCGGCCCGTTGTGGGACCAGCGGGCGAAGGCGCTCATCGTGAACTGGATCCCGCACTGCGTCGCGCAGCTCGAGCGGACCGACCTGGAGGTGGGGGCGGGCGGGATCGACAACTTCGTGGAGGCGGCGAAGGCGCTGCGCGGCGAGCCGCACGGCCCGCACAAGGGCTACGTGTTCTCGAACGCGTACGTGTTCAACACGGTCGAGTCGATGTGCATCGCGCTCATGGTGGACCCGCGCGGCGATGCGGAGATCGCGGCGGCGCAGGACAAGATGCGCGCGACGCTGGAGGATTGGATCCCGGAGATCCTGGCCGCGCAGGAGCCCGACGGCTACCTCCAGACGGCGTACACGCTGCGGGACCGGAGCCGCTGGCATGAGCGGTGGACGCCCGAGGGGCGGGGCAACCACGAGGGGTACGTGGGCGGCTACTTCATCGAGGCGGCGATCGCCCATCACCGGATGACGGAGGGGCGGGACACGCGGCTCTACGACGCGGCGCGGAAGCTGGCGGACTGCTGGGACGCGCACATCGGCCCGCCGCCGAAGCAGGAGTGGTTCGACGGCCACCAGGAGATGGAGCAGGCGCTGGTCCACCTGGGCCGGTACGTCGACGAGGTGGAGGGCGCGGGCAAGGGAGAGCGCTACCTGCGGCTCGCGCGCTTCCTCCTGGACTGCCGCCGGGGCGGAAGCGAGTACGACCAGAGCCACCTCCCGGTGGTGCAGCAGTACGAGGCGGTGGGGCACGCGGTGCGCGCCGCCTACACCTACGCGGCGATGGCCGACATCGCGATGGAGACGCGGGACCCGGATTACCTGAGCGCGGTCCGCTCCCTCTGGGACAGCATCGTGAGCAAGAAGTACTACGTGACCGGCGGGATCGGCAGCGGCGAGACGTCGGAGGGGTTCGGGCCGGAGTACTCGCTGCGCAACGACGCGTACTGCGAGTCGTGCTCGAGCTGCGGCGAGATCTTCTTCCAGGCCCGGATGAACCGCCTGTACCGGGACGCGCGCTACGCCGACCTGCTGGAGGATACGCTCTACAACGCGCTCCTCGGCTCGCTCGACCTCGAGGGGAAGCACTACTACTACGACAACCCGCTGGACATGCGGATCCCGCGCTACCGCTGGCACAACGTCCCGTGCTGCGTCGGCAACATCCCGCGCACGCTCCTCAGCCTCCCGACGTGGACGTACGCAAAGGGCGACGACGGCCTCTACGTGAACCTGTTCATTCCCGGCACCGTCGTGGTGGAGGACGTGGCCGGCACGGACGTCGAGATGGTGCAGGAAACGAACTACCCGTGGGATGGCCGCGTCCGGATCCGCGTGAACCCCGCGAGCGCTCGAACGTTCGCGATCCGCGTGCGCGCGCCGGACCGGATGGTCAGCGGGCTCTACAAGGCGACGCCGGCCGCGAACGGCATCGACCGCATCGCCGTCAACGGCACGCGCGTCCGGCCGCGCATCGAGCGCGGCTACGCCGTCATCACCCGGAGCTGGCGACCCGGTGACACGATCGACCTCGTGCTGCCGATGCGCGTCCAGCGCGTCCACGCCGACCCGCGGATCGAGGCCGACCGCGGCCGCGTCGCCCTCAAGTTCGGCCCGCTCCTCTACAACATCGAGCGCGAGGACCAGGACATCAACCAGCCACTGGATCCGCGCGCCCCGCTCACCGCGGAGTGGCGGCCGGACGTGTTCGGCGGGATCACCGTCATCCGGGGGCGCTTCGCGAACGGCGCGCCGCTGCTCGCGATTCCGAATTTCGTGCGCGGCAACCGCCTCGAGGGCACCGAGACACCCCGCCGACGGCCCCGGCCCGCCGGCGGCAGCCGGCCCGCACCCTTCCCCGCCACCTCGATCGTGTGGATGCGGGCGGTGGATGTGCGTGGTGGACGCGCGTGATGGATGCGCGCGATGGATGCGCGAAGCCGGCCTCGAACGGAATTTAACTGACAGGATGAACAGGATAAAATCTGATAAACGGAATACGGGGCTGGGGTGACATCCGGGCGACGCCGGGCCGGGTGTTGTGACATTCGGTCAGGCGAATATGTTCGCCGTTCCCGCTCTCGATTACGCCAATGCCGATCACTTGAGGAGCGGGACGCAGTCTCCCGCAGTGCTTTCTTTCGCTTCGCCTGCGGGCGGGCACAGCGGCATGGCCTGCGGGGGAACGGGCTCCACCCCCTCCCCCGGCGAAGACGACCTCGAGCGGCGTCGGATGACGGCAGCGGAGATGCCGGCGCGAGAGGACAAAGCGGGCCTTGAGGGATCGGCATTGTCGCTTACGCTCCCGCTTCCGCTCCCGCCCGTCCCGGGGCGGGGGCAGGGGTGGGAACGAGAGCGAAACGGATCTGGCGGACTCCGTAC
>JADGGV010000460.1 GCA_019689775.1 Gemmatimonadota bacterium | reverse complement strand
CAGCGGCACCGTGTAGCAGAGCGCCGTCCCCTCCAGCGCCACCACGCCATCCCCCCGTGTCACCGTCGTCCGCAGGCGCGTGATCGGCTTGTCCGTGCGCACCTCCAGCACCTCCACCGCCCCCGTGATCGTGTCCCCCGGCCGCACCGGCGCCCGGAAGCTCCAGTCCACGTGCAGGAACACCGTCCCCGGGCCCGGCAGATCCTCCGCGACCACCGCGTTCAGGATCGCGCTCGTGACGCCCCCCTGCACGATGATCTCCCCAAAGCGCGACGCCCGCGCCGCCGCGGCGTCGTAGTGCAGCGGATTGTAGTCGCCGCTGATCTCCGAGAACCGCACGATGTCCTCCGCCGTCACCGCGCGGGTGCGCTCCGCCCGCGCGCCCACCGCCGGGGCGCCATGCGGCCAGATCGCCGCGGAACCGATGGCTTCGCTCATGATGGCCTCGTCCGTTCGGGGGTGCGTCCCGCGCCGGCGCGCATCGCCGACCCGGCGCAAAAGCCTGGACGCCGCGCGCGCCGGCCGCCACCCCCGCCGTGCAGGAGGTGCGCGCCCGCGGCGCGCCGGCGGGTCAGCACCGGCGCCGGGCGACGCGCTGGCCCGCAAACCGCCGTTTCGCGCATGGACACAACAACTTACACGCGCTCAGATTCGAGCTGCATCCCGGGCACGCTTCCGGCAGTCACCCGCTCCCGGCGCACCGTCACGTCGGGGCGGCGATGGCGGACCGGCGCGCCTGGCACGCGGGAGGTCATGATGTCGGAACGGCTCGTCCTCGTCGCCGACGACGACCAGGACCAACGATCGATCCTCGGCGCGATGCTCCGGCACGCCGGCTTCGCCGCCGTCGAGGCCGGCAACGGCGCCGAGGCGGTGGAGCGCGCGCGCGAGCGCACGCCGGACCTGATCCTGATGGACCTGGACATGCCGGTCGTCACCGGCCTTCAGGCGATGCGGATGCTGCGCGAGGACGCGTGCTCCGCGGACGTGCCGGTGGTCGCGATGACGGCCTCCGACGTGTCGCCGACGGCGATCCGCGCCGCCGGCTTCTGCGCGCTCCTGGTCAAGCCGGTGCTGCCGCGGGACATCGTGCACGTCGTCGACCGCTGCCTGGCGTCCGGCGCCGGGCCAAGCGCGTGGATCGAGATGCCGGCGGGCGGGCGGTGACGGGAACGGCGTTTTTAACCACGGAGCACACGGAGGGCACGGAGGAGGCGCGACCTTCGCAGCGAGCGCGGGGTCCGTCCGGAGTTGCATCCGGGCCACGCCGCCTCCATCGCCCGCGAACGATCCGGTAGCGGTTTCCCGGGCGCCCCGCGTCCCACCGGCGCACCCCTCACTCCCGGCACGACGAACCCGCGCGCTCTCCGCGACCTCCCTCTGCGCCCTCTGTGCCCTCCGTGGTGAAAAACCGCCGTTCCCCTCCTCACCCTCACCCACGCTCCCCCAGCGCCTCCAGGAACGCGTCGGAGGAAACCACCGTCGCCTGGCGCGGGAACACCTTCTCCACCAGGCACCGGTGCACCTCGGCGTCCGCGTCCGCGCAGCAGTCCGCGAGCACGACGAGGCGGTAGTCGGCGTCGGCCGCGTGGCGCACGGTCGAGAGCACGACGCCGCTCGTCGCGATCCCGAACAGCACGAGCGTGTCGATGCCGCGCGCGCGGAGGATCACCTCCAGGTCCGTGCCGTGGAACGCGCCGACCCGGCGCTTGACGACGGTCACGTCGCCCGGCGCGGGCGCCACGGCCGGCGCGATCTCGGCGCCGGGCGTGCCCAGCACGAGCCGCCCCGACGCCTTCAGCCGCGCGAACAACGCGTTCCGCTCGCTCACCTCCGGGTACCCCTCGCGGAAGGCGACGACGACGTAGATCACCGCCAGCCCCGCGGCGCGCGCCGCGTCGAGCACGCGCCGGGCGCGCTCGAGGAGCGCGTCGGCGCCGGCGCCCGCGCCCGCGACCGTGCCCGGCGGTGAGTCCATGATCAGGACGGCCGTCCGACCCCGATCCAGCGACAGCTCCGTCGACACGTTTCCCCTCCCGGCTCGAGATGCTCACACGGTGTGGTCGGCGGCGACATCACCACCGCGCCGCGCCCCGCCTACCGGATCCAGTAGCCGCACGCCCGCCACTCGCCGTCCGGCTCCCGCGTCACGACCACCGTCTCGATCCCGCGGCGCTTCCGCTCGAACTCCGTGTCGTACTCGATGACCACGTACTCGCCGTCCGGCGCGCCCGGCAGCTCGCTGGCGTACTTCCACGACCGCGGCGTCCGCCCGAGCACCGGCCCGAGCGGCCCGCGCGCCGCGCGCAGCGACTCCGCCCAACGCGCCGGCGTCACCGCCGCGCGGAAGATCCCCGCCGCCGCCGCATGGCTCGCGTCCGCATCGCCCGAGTCCACCCGGCCGAGCCACGTCTCCGCGGCACGGAGCGGTGCGTCCCGCCCTCCCGAGTCCTCCACCATTGCTGCGCTCCTTGGCGTTCCCGACCCGCTCCCCGCGGCCGCGCCGCCGATCCACGGCGCCGCCGCTACCTCCTCGCCAGCACCCGCATCGTCCCGACCCGCCACGCCGTGCGGTCGCCCGAACTACTCGCGCCATCCGCTCATGCTCACCCGCCGCGGACGAACGTCTCCGCATCCCGGCTCGGATGCGGTGGCGGAAGATACCGCCCCCGGGCCGGCGGCTACAACGTCGGCGCGGCGCGGCGCTTGCCACGAGATGGGGCGGACCGGATCGCTGGGCGGGGTGGGATGGGACTCGCGGTGTGGGGGTCGGCAGTGGGGCGGAGGATCCGCGGCATCCTGCTGGTCGGCGTAGGCTGGGCGGCGGCGGTCCATTGCGGCGACCCGCCCGACGGCGCGCTCGCCGACCCGTCGCGCTCCCGGGTGTGGCCACGGTTCAGCTACGCCGGGCGCGGCGCGGGGGGCGTGCCGAACTACATCACGCGGCCGTTCACCCCGGAGGAGACCCGCCTGCTTCGCGAGCAGCTCGGCGTGACCGACCCGCACCGGCTCTACCTCGGCGACTCCTCGGCCACCGCGATCCTCCGGTACGACACCCGGCTCGACGGCGGCGACCACGACATGGCCCCGTCCTTCGCTCTCGGCTTCGTCTCGCTGCGGCGGCCGGGCGAGAGCTGGGAGGCGCTCCGGCGCCGCATCCACGCCATGCACGAGCGCGACTTCCCCGAGACCGTGCGGGTCGCCGACACCTCGCTCGCGCTCCTCGACCCGTCGGTCCGACCGCTCTTCGAGCGCATGGTGCGGGAGGCGCGCGCCCGCGGCTTCCGCATCCGCGTCGTCGAGACCTACCGCACGCCGGAGCGCGAGGCCTACCTGATGAGCCGACGGAGCGGGCAGACGTTCACGGCGACGTCGATGCACGCCTACGGCCGCGCCGTGGACGTGGAGCTCGGCAGCGGCGATCCGCGCCACCCGCGGACGCGCGCCGAGTACGTCGCCTTCCGCCGCTGGGTCCTGGCGTTCGGTCGCGGGCGACTCAGGCTGATCGGCGAGCCGGACGAGACCTGGGACTGGAGCCACGTCGAGGCGCCCGCCCCCTGGCTGGGATTCCACACGATCGAGGAGGCGCTGGACGGGGCGCGCCACTGCGCCGCCACGCAGACGCCGACCGGCGTCTGCGTGTTCCGTCCGCGGCTGCCAAGCCGGTGAGAGGCCCGCCCCCCTCCCCGC
>JADGGV010000459.1 GCA_019689775.1 Gemmatimonadota bacterium | reverse complement strand
AGTGGTGGGGGGGTGGGGCGGCATGAGGAGCACGCCGTCGGGGCCGAGGCGTTGCGCGAGGCGGTCGGCGAGGCGGCGTGCCTCGGCGAGGAGCGTGCGGGCGCGGCGTGCGGGCATCCCGCCGATCGCCTCGCCGAGCAGGAACATGAGGGCGGGGAAGGAGTAGCGGGCGCGGCCGGCGGCGCTGCGGACGAACTCGGCGCCGAGCGCGAGGCGGCTGCCGATGCCGATGAGCTTGCGGAGCGGCGGTCCCTCGAGCTGGAGGAGCGCGGCGAACCAGGCCTCGGTGCCGATGCGGAAGAACGAATCGGGGAGCAGCTCGACGTCGGCGCCGAGGGCCTCGAGCGCGTGGGCGGCGCGCCAGACGGCCTGCTTCACCTCGGGGGTGGCGCGGGCGGCGAGCGTGATGCGGGGGTCGTCGAGCACGAGGACGCGGCGGCCCGTCCAGGCGACGTCGCCCGGATCGTCGAGCGCCATCTCCTGTGCGTTCGGGTCGACGCCGTCCGGCCCGGCCATGAGGCGCAGCAGCGGCATCAGGTCGCGCGCCGAGCGCGCGAGCGGCCCGAGCACGACGTAGGGGTTCGCGCGCGGCGCGTGCTCGTCGGGCCCGTACGCGTAGACGGGGTAGTGGCCGGTGAGCGGCAGGAGCCCGTGCGTCGGCTTGTGGCCGAAGATGCCGCAGAACGCGGCGGGGATGCGGATCGAGCCGCCGATGTCGCTGCCCACGCCGAACGGCGAGGCGCCGGCGGCGATGATGGCGGCCTCGCCGCCGGAGCTGCCGCCGGGGGTGCGGCGCGGGTCGTAAGGGTTGTTCGTGCGCCCGTAGACGAGGTTCGTGGTCTCGAACCAGAAGCCCCACTCGGGGACGTTCGTGACGCCGAGCGGGATGGCGCCCGCCGCGCGCAGGCGGTGCACCACGGTCGCGTCGCGCCCGGCGGTGCGGCCGGCGCGGCTCCGCGAGCCGAACGTGTGCGGCATCCCCTCGAGGTCCACCATCTCCTTGACGGTGAACGGCACGCCGAGGAGCGCACCGGGCGTGTCCGGATCCGTGCGCAGGCGACGCTCGGCGTCGGCCGCCTCCCGGCGCGCGACGTCGAAGCGCTCCGCGACGACGGCGTTCAACACCGGATTCACCGCCTGGATGCGGTCGATGTGGGCGTCGACGACCTCCACGGGCGAGAGCCGGCCGGCGCGGATTCGCGCGGCCAACTCCGTGGCAGGGAGCGTGAGGACTTCGTCCACGAGCGGGTCTCCGGTCGACGAGAGCGCGCGCGGACGGTGCGCGGGGGCGAGCACGGCCGCGGCCCGGCACATGCGCCGGGGTGCGCGCGCGGAAGGTGCGGTGCAGGGGGGCGGGCGGGCAAGGCGGATCGGCGGCTGCACCCCCTGGCCAGCGCGCCCGCGCCGGCCTACCATTCGCCCTGGCGAATCGTTTCACCCGGGACCGGAACGGAGGCACGATGGCGGTCGCGATGAGCGGCGAGTACACCGGCAGCCTGAAGATGCGGCTCACGCACGGCCCGTCGGGCACGACCATCTCGACGGCCGCGCCGGTCGACAACATGGGCGACGGTAGCTCGTTCTCGCCGACGGACCTCACGGCCGCGTCGCTCGGGTGCTGCATGGTGACGACGATGGCGATCGTCGCGCAGCGCGAGGGGATCCCGTTCGAGCGTGCGCGCTTCACGCTCGAGAAGCACATGCGCGCGGATCCGCGGCGGATCGCGCGGATCCCGATCACGATCGAGATGCCGCCGGGGCTCTCGCCGGCGCAGCGCGAGCGGCTCGAGCACATCGCGCGCACCTGCCCGGTGGCCCGGAGCCTGAGCCCGGAGATCGAGCAGGAGCTGACGTTCGTCTACCCGGACGGCTGAGCGCCGCGGGCCCCGGCGTCGGCCGGTCCCGAGCGGACCGGTGGGACGGTCGACCCGCGGGCCCGACCGTCGCCCGGGTCGCCATCCTGCCCCACCGAACCGTCACCCCAGCCGGAGGCACGCCCATGCCCGACGACACCGCGCCGCCCGCAGAGCTGCTCCGCACCCGCGACATCCTCGGCCGCGAGGTCGTCGGTGCCGACGGCAGGAAGGCGGGGACCATCAAGGACCTGCTCCTCGCGCGGGACGGCAGCCGAACCCATTTCCTGGCGCTCGACCTGGGCCTCTTCAAGAACCAGGTGCTGGTTCCGGTCGACGAGGTCGAGCCGGGAGCGACGGGCTTCGTGCTCCGCCGCTGGACGGCCGAGGACCTCCAGGCGCTCCCCGCCTACCAGCCGGACCGGCCGCTCACCGCCGCGCTGCTCGCGGAGATGGCCACCGCGCACCCCCGCCGGTACGGCGACCTCCGCGCCGCCGGCGTCGCGCCGCCTTCCGGCGACGGCGTCGTCCTCCCGCTGAAGCAGGCGAGGAAGTTCCGCCTGGCCGAGGGCGCCCCCGACCTTCGTGGCTGGAACGTCTTCGGCGCCGACGGCGAGCGCGTCGGCGTCGTCACGGAGCTGCTCGTGCAGCCGACCGCCGGCAAGGTCCGCTACCTCGACGTCGACCTGATGGAGGACCTCTTCTCGCTGGCCGAGGACCGGCACGTGCTCGTCCCGCTCGAGGCGGTCTCCTTGAAGGAGCGCGGCCGCGACATCTGGTTCGAGGACGCGCCGGCGGACATCGTGAAGCGGCTCCCCGCTTACACCGGCGGCGAGCCGGACCTGGCGCTCCTCGAGCGCGTCGACGCGGTCTTCGCGCAGGCCGCCTCGCGCGGCGCACCGCTCGCCGACGTCGCATCGCCCGGCGACGAAGGCGCGTCGCATGCGGGGCCGCTCGAGCCCGGCCGCGGGCCGCTCGAGCCGGGGCCCGGCCTCACCGAGCGCGGTCGCCTGCCCGAGGCGTCGCCGCCCGGGGAGCTGCCGTACGCGGCCCGACCGCCGCGCGCGGACGACGAGGCGCCGCGCCCGCGGCCGGACGACTGGCCCACGTAGCCGCACCGCCCCGACCGGCGCGCGCCGTGATCACCGGAACCGCTACCATGCCCACACCAGACGACCTCGACCTCGAGCCGCCCGAGATCCAGCACGCCGGCCGCCGCGCCGCCGCGCGCGAGCGCCTCGCCCGCCTGCACCGCCGCGTCGACCGGCCCACGCGCGTGCTCCTACGCGACTTCGCCATCTTCGAGGTGAAGCTCCTCCTCGATGGCCTGAAGGGCATCGCGATCTCGCAGGCGGCCATCGTCGCACTCGTCGTCGACGTCGTGCTCGGCCGGCGCGGTCACCGGCCGAGCTGGTTCTACCGCGTCCTCCGCATCGGCGAGCGCATCGACCTCTGGCTGAACCTCTACGGCTCCAGCCGGGGCGCCGCGGACAACCCCGAGGGCCTCTTCGGCGAGAGCCGCGCCGGCAGCTCCACCCCGCTCGGCCAGCTCGAGCGGCTCGCCGACCGCTTCATCGTCGGCGATGACGGCGACGGCGGGTGGGACGCCGCGCCGCCGGACGAGCCGCCGCGAGAGGCGCCGCCCGGGGAACCGCAAGGGGAGGCGCGAGGCGAGGCGCAAGCGGAGCCGCGCGGGGAGGCGCCGCCCGACGAGCCCTCGCGCGAGGCGGCGCCGCCGGCGGCGGGCTCCGCGGCCGAACCGGTCGTGTGACCCGCGCGGCGCGGGCGCGCCTCCGCCAGGGCGGTGCGCCGCCGGCGCGGAATGCACCAGCGCGCCCG
>JADGGV010000458.1 GCA_019689775.1 Gemmatimonadota bacterium | reverse complement strand
CGCTAACGCCCCGGCGCCGACCGGGGGCGCCGCGCCCGCGAACGGCGCGCCGCCCCCGACCGGCGGCACGGCCGCACCGGCGAACGGCCGCGTCGCGCCGGCCGCGCCTGCCGCCGACGCCCCGTTGTCCGACATCGACGCCGCGCTCAGGAACCTCCGGGTGGGGGCCGCGCCGGCCACCGCGCCGCCGATCTCACTGGACGGCCTGATCGGCGGCGGCGTCGGCGGCGCCGGACACGGCGAGCCGGACCGGGGATTCCTGGATCCGGAGAAGCTGCCACGCGAGTGGCCGGCGCTCGAGGCGTGGCTCGTCGAGGAGTTGGAGTAGCCGTGGCGATCAAGGGGAGCCTCAAGGAAGCGAGCCTGGCCGACGTCTGCCAGCTCCTGGCGATGGGCCAGAAGACCGGTTGCCTGTCGGTCACGGATCGGTCGCGCTTCGGCCAGATCTTCTTCGAGCGTGGGCGCATCACGTACGCGCGGATCGTGAACCGCCGCGACCGGCTGGGCGATCTGCTCCTGCGCGAGGGGCACATCACGGAGGCGCAGCTACGGGAGGCGCTCGAGGCGCAGCGCCGCGAGCCGGATCGCCGCCTCGGCGAGATCCTCGTCGCCGCCGGCCACCTGGCGCCGGACGCGCTCACCGCGGTCGTCCGCCTCCAGATCGAGGAGGCGGTCTACCACCTCTTCACCTGGACGCGCGGCTCCTTCTACTTCGAGGTCGACGAGCGCCCCGACCAGGTCGACGTGACGGTCTCGATCAACCCCGAGGGGTTGCTCCTCGAGGCCGCGCGGCGCGTCGACGAGTGGAGCCTCATCGAGAAGAAGGTCCCGAGCCTCGACATCATCTTCGCCGTCGACGTCGAGCGCGTCCGCGAGTCGGGTGTGGAGCTGACCGCCGAGCAGGAGCAGCTCCTCCCCTACTTCGACGGGACCCGCACGGTCATGGATGTCGCCGACGCCAGCGGCATCGGTGAGTTCGAGGTCGGCAAGGCGCTCTACGGGCTCGCCCAGGCCGGCTTCGCGCACCAGGTCGGCCGCCGCGGCGACGACCCCGTCCGCGGTCGCGAAGCCGACGTCGCCGAGCGGCTGAACCTCGGCATCGCGTTCTACCGCACCGCCATGTTCGACGATGCGGCCGTCGAGTTCCGCCGCGCGCTCGAGGCCGAGCCGGGCGAACGCACCGCCCACTTCCACCTCGGGCTGATCGCGCTGCGCCAGGGTGCGGCACGCGAGGCGGTCCGCGAGTTCAAGGCGGTCATCGAGCACGCCGGCCCGAACCACGCCGCGTTCCTGAACCTGGCGCACGCCCTCCGCCGCCTCGGCCAGCACGCCGAGGCGCTCCTCGCGCTCGACGAGGCCGAGGCCATCCGCCCCGGCACGCCGACCGTCGCCCTCGCCCGCGGCATGGTCCTCCTCGACCAGGGCGACGTCGAGGCCGCCCGCACCGCCTTCGCCGAGTACCGCCGGCGGCTGCCGAGCCGCGAGGAGCCGTCGGCGCTCTACTTCTACTATGCCGGCATCGCCGCCGGCGCGCTCGGCCACCTCGACGAGGCGCAGACGCTCTGCGCCAAGGGGCTCGAGCGCTACCCCGGCGCCGCGCCGCTCCTCCTCCTCGCCGGCGCCGTCGCCGAGCGCCGCGGCCAGGACGACGTCGCGCTCCGGCACTACCGCCGCGCCGCCGAGGAGAGCCCGGGCCTCGCGCAGGCGCACAAGAACCTCGGCGACGTCGCCTACCGCAAGGGCCGGCATGACGAGGCCGCCCAGCACCTGCGCCGCGCCGTCGAGCTGGACCCGAACCTCGGCGACGATGCGTTGACGAAGCTCGGCAACCTCTACTTCCGGCGCATGGAGCGCGACGAGGCCGTCGCCTGGTGGCGCCGCGCGCTCGAGCTGAACCCCGACAACCGCCTCGTGCGCAGCCACCTGGAGGTGCTGGCCCATGCGCTCGGATGAGGCGACGCTCCCCCGTCCGCTGGCCGGGGCGGGCCTGCACCCGCTCGCGGTCCGCGACCTCGACGAGGACGAGATCCGCGAGTTCGACGAGCTGAAGCGGCGGATCGAGGCGCGCGGCTTCCGCTGCGGCGGCTACAAGGACCGCTGCCTGCGGCGCCGCATCGGCATGCGCATGCGGGCGTGCCGGACCCGCACGTTCGCCGAGTACGCGGCCGTGCTGGCGGCCGACGCCGACGAGCACCAGCGGCTCCTCGACGCCGTGATGATCAACGTCAGCAAGTTCTTCCGGAACGCCGAGGTCTGGCGGGCCGTCGAGACGCACGTCGTTCCGCGCCTCTTCGAGCGCGACCTCCCCGAGGTCCGCGTGTGGAGCGCCGGCTGCGCCGCGGGCGAGGAGCCGTACACGCTCGCGATCCTGCTCGAGGAGTATGCGGCGCGACACGGGCTGCGCGACCGCCTCGACCGCGTCCGCATCCTCGCCACCGACATCGACGGCGACAGCCTGCGCGCCGCCGAGCGCGCCGAGTTCGCCGACTACGCGCTCGCCGAGACGCCCGCCGACGTCCGCGAGCGTTGGTTCGACGGCGATCGCGTCCACCGGCTCCGCCCGGAGATCGCGCGCCGGGTCCGGTTCGAGCCGCTCGACCTGCTCCGTGACCCGTTCCCGACCGGGATCCACCTCCTCTTCTGCCGCAACGTCCTGATCTACCTCGAGCGCGCGGTGCAGGACGAGCTGTTCCGGCGGTTCCGGGAGGCGCTCGAGCCGGGCGGCTTCCTCGTCCTCGGCAAGGTCGAGACGCTGTGCGGCCCCGCGGCCGCCGCGTTCCGCCCGGTCGCCAACCGCGAGCGAATCTTCCGCGCCGTATGAGCCCGCCGATCTTCGTGCGCACCGGCGACGCACGCGCCGCCGCGGGCCCGGCGGTCCTCGCCACGCTCGGCCTCGGCCCCTGCGTCGCCATCCTGCTCCACGATCCCGTGGCCGGCATCGGCGGGCTCGCCCACGCCATGCTCCCGGATCCGGCCGCCGCGCCCGCCGGCGCGCCCGCAGCCCGCTTCGCCGCTCGGGCCGTGCCGCTCCTCGTCCACGAGATGACCGCGCTCGGCGCCGAGCCCGGCCGCCTCGTGGCCGCCCTCGTCGGCGGCGCCGCGCTCTTCGAGCCGCTCGTCTGCGCGGGGCAGCGCACGCTCGGCGCGCGTAACGTGCAGGCCGCCCGCGCTGCGCTCGCCGAGGCCGGCATCCCGATCCGCGCCGAGGCCGTCGGCGGCGACTTCGGCCGCTCCGTCTACTTCCAGCTCTCCGACGGCCGCATCCGCGTCACCGCCGTCGGCCAGCCCGATGTCCTCCTCGTCTGAGCGCCCGGGCGTCCTCGTCGTCGAGGACAGCGACGTCGTCCGCGCGATCCTCGTGCGGCTCATCGACGAGTCCGCCGAGTTCCGCGTCGTCGGCGAGGCGGCCACCGGCTTCGACGCGATCCGTCTCGTCCACGAGCGCGCGCCCGACCTCGTCAGCCTCGACCTCGAGATGCCCGAGCTCGACGGCCTCCAAACGCTCGGCTACATCATGAGCGAGGCGCCGCGCCCGGTCGTCGTCCTCTCCGCCCACGGCGCCGCCGGCGGCGAGCCGGCGCTCCGCGCGCTCGACCTCGGCGCCGTCGAGGTCGTGGCCAAGCCCCGCGGCGCCGGCGCCGGCGGCCTCGGCGCGCGGCGCGCCCGCCGCCTCGCCGCGCGCCCCCCCCCCCCGCC